>CAZBYU010000194.1:0-3273 GCA_964496235.1 uncultured Oscillospiraceae bacterium
GGCTTCATTCTAACATTTCCCCAAACTTGCGTCAATGAACATAATGACGATAATTTGCCACGTTGAAGTTGCATTTTGACGAAGAATTAAATCGTATTTCGCAAAATGAATGCAAAAAACCTAAAAACACAGAAATGTGCGCTTAAATAAATGCAATCGTGCAGTGCGTCCGATGCTGGACGCACTGCACGATATTGTTAATATCATAACTTTTGGCGGCTTATTCGCTCAAGCCGTTCATACATGTACATGCCTGTAATAATCAGAACGAGTATAAATACCGGCATGAGCTTTATGGAGATGTGGTTTGCGATCAGACCGAAAATCGGCGGCATCAGCGTTGTGCCGACATAAGCACTGGCCATCTGAACACCTATGATGGCCTGTGAGCGTTCCGCGCCGAAGTGCGCGGGGGTGGAGTGAATAGTGCTGGGGTATATTGGCGCACAGCCGAGACCGAGAACCATAAGCCCTGCCATCTTGCTCCATGCGCCCAACGGCAAAAGCATCAGAATCGCGCCTAATGCCGACAAGATCTCGCCGAGGCGGATCATCGCCGTGTCATTGAGCTTGAAAGTGATAAACCCGCTTATTCCGCGTCCTATGGTTATACCTATGCAAAAAAGACTTCCCAGTGTTGCGGCAAGCTCCGCATCAATCCCCGCCGTACCAACGAGGTAACTGCTACCCCAGAGTATAGCTGTCTGCTCATACGCGCAGTAGCACAAAAAGCTCAGCATAACTTCACGTGCACCCGGGATCTTGAAGACCTCGCGCAGTGGAACGGGTTCATGCTCGCTTGTGTCCGTAGCTCTCTCGGCTGACTTCCACAGGGGTAGGCTTAAAAAAACAACCGCCGAAATAACGACCTGTATAAGCCCGACATATCTATAGCCGATGTTCCACATATGTCCGCCGCTGAGTGCAAGACCCATTATAAACGGACCTATTGTCGTTCCCACGCCCCACATGCAGTGAAGCCAGCTCATGTGTCGGCTCGCGTAATGCAGTGCGACGTAATTGTTCAGTGCGGCGTCTACACTGCCTGCGCCGAGACCGTAGGGGATTGCGAACAGACAAAGCACCCAAAAGCTGCCGCTGACCGAGAAACCGAGCAGGGCAAAGGCGGTCATTGCGACGCTTATCGCGGTCACCTTTCCCGCACCGTATCGCGAGGTCAGCTTGTCACTCATCAGGCTTGATACCACCGTGCAACAGGAGATCACGGCGGATACTATCCCCGCATATGACACCGGTACGTCAAACTGTGCGTATATCGTCGGCCATGCCGCACCCAACAGTGCGTCCGGCAATCCGAGGCTTATAAACGCAATATATATGATGGGCAAAAGAACGGAAAACATAAGAATGAGTCCTTTCGTAATCGCAGCTTACCGCGTGCTTTATACGCGCCGCCATTCGCCGTCATTCTATCACGCCGTGTGTTAAATGTAAATACTTGTGTTCACCGATTAATGCGTTGACAATGGTTTTTCGATAAACTATAATAGGCAATAAATGAATATTAATTTTTCGAGTTGTATTATATACGGAGGAAAAATATGATTCAGAATACGGCTGAAAAAAGAAAATGGCTGAATATACTCGGGGCGGCACTCCTTCTCGCCGCTGTTATAGAGCAGATGTTTATCTCCACCACAAAGGGCTGGGATTCGCTTTTGCATATCGTATATACTTATGGTCTTGCGGCTCAATTTGCTTTTATTGTTATTTGTGCGCTGTGTGTCAGGAATAATAGCTTTGCTATTAAATGCATGGTCGCTTTTTTTGTGTGGTTTGTTGCGACAAGACCATTATTAGGAGATTTGGATCTTACCGAAAGCATGCTTATACTTACGCCGACCGCACTTAACGTAAGCATACTCTGCTACGCGGCATCTCTTGGAACAAATCAGAGGAAAAAACTGCTTAGCATACTGTCCACGGTTATATGCCTTTTCTATTTCGGCGTATGTATTGGTGTGCTGTATGTCGCAATAACACGGACAAGGACTTTTCTTCCTTTGTATATAGAAATACTTCTGAAAGAAGAGGGAGGGCTTCGTTACGCTGATCTGAGAGCGTCACATAGAAACTTTTCCGCACAGTGGTATTGCCTTTGTTTCTGCCTCTCGGCGTGCCAGCTTTATCATTCAAGAAAGAAAGCAATTAAGGTCATTTGGGCTGTAATGATGCTTGTTTTTTACACATGTGTTGCTATAAGCTTGTCTCGAATATCTATGCTTGCGCTTGCTATGGCAATAGGTATGATGCTTGCAGTTATCGCGCTCAGGAGAGTATCGGATAAAAAAATGCCCGCACAGGTTTCGATTGCCGTGGTCGTAGTCCTGATTTCAACGATCGTGGTATATAAAAGCTACGACTATGTGGGAGCTACCGTAGGAAAAATTAGCCTTGCAGTTACCCCGGTAGAACAGACGGCGGTTGACAATATGGATAGTGACGCAGGACAAACAGACGTAGAAGACGAGAATATTCCAACGGTTATCATTGAAGACGGTGACACAATGTTCACGGAGACGCGCGGCAAGGAAAATACCATGATGCTCGGCGGAAGGGTGCTTGTTTGGAAGTCTGTTTATTATGCAGTTCGTTTTGAACCGTGGCGTTTACGCTTTGGCGGATTGATGGACGATTACATGTCCGCTATAAACCGAATAATTGCACAGACCGACCCGGCAGCAGTTGTACCTAATACACATAATTATTTTATCGAAGTTCTTATGCTCACGGGATTGCCCGGACTCCTTTTGGTGGGCGCGTTCACATTGCTTTTGCTGGTTAGAATGATAAAGGTGTTCTTTTCTCCGAACGCCGAGGTGTTAGCTAAGCTTCTCACAATACCCCTGGCGGCAAATCTTCTAAAGAGCTTGGGAGAAGCAACACTCATTTGGCAAAATAAAATTAATAACGACATCACCAACTATATATTCTTCCTCGTGGCGGGAGTGTTCCTCGCATACTCGTATGAGTTGTTCCCCGAAAAATGCGTTGGGAAAAAGAACAAAAGTGCTGAGGAAGCTTCTCTGTAATAATATAGAATAACGTGTCCTTGAACCCTTATATGGGTTCAAGGACATTCTTTGGGCGTGCGTTTTGTTTTACGACAAAAAATAAGATAAAAAAATTAAAATAGGGCTTGCATTTTTCTTTCGTTTGTGCTAATATAACCAAGCACTAAGGTGAGTGTGACAAGTTAATATCCGGGTGTAGCGCAGATGGTAGCGCGCTTGAATGGGGTTCAAGAGGCCG
>CAZBYU010000195.1:0-3235 GCA_964496235.1 uncultured Oscillospiraceae bacterium
AACGATATATATCGCTTCAAGCCCTTGGTGTAATTCCACTCTTTAGGATTAGTATACTTCATACTTCCAATCTTGGAATTTATCAAGGGAATTAGGCACAGCGTTTCCGACAATGGCGGCTGAGACCGCAAGACGGCAATGACACCAGATGACAATAATGACATTGAAAGACCGCATCGGCGAGCCAATGCGGTCTTTCAATGTCATTATACGGTTCTTTATGCTATAATTATACGGTATATCGTTTATTTCAGTGCGTTGCCGTCGGAAAAAGCGTTTCCGACGCGCTCACCGAGGACGTAGTAGCCATAGCCCACGCCGTCATAGGTGAGGGGCTTGAGCTTTATGGGGTCGATATTTCCGTCGGTAAGTATGCATTCATCGGCGGAAACATTGACTATCTCGCCGACGAGGCGGCAGGTGGCAGTGTCATAGCTGACAAGGCGGCACTCTATGGCAAGAGGAAGCTCGGAGATGATGGGCGCGTTCACGTTCGCGCTCTTTTCGGCGTGGAGTCCCGCCTTGGCAAGCTTGTTCGGCTCATCACTGCCGGAGACAAGACCGAGATAGTCACACTCGACGAGCTTATCCAGAGTTGCCATGCTGACGGTGAACGCCTTTGTATCAAGGACATTTTTGACGGTTTTATGCCCGGCACTTATGCACATGGAAAGCTCGTTTGCCTCACTTATTCCGCCCCACGCGGCGATCATGGCGTTGGGCGTTCCGTCGGCATTATACGTACCCAGAACAAACACGGGCTGGGGATAAACATAGGGCTTTGCGCCGAAATCTTTTCTCATTGTTATACTCTCCTTAACTGAATATTCAAGTTGATTATACACTGCTTCAAGCTTTTTACCAGCTTTTCTTTTCCTTGGTGCAGTCGTTGTTCTTCTTGCGTTCCTCCACCATTTTGACAAACCACTCCACCATACCCGGCTCGGTGTGAGAGAAAAACGAGCTTTCGCCCTTGTCAAGCGCGGCAATGGAGGACATGTCGTTCTTGCTCAGCTCAAAGTCGAAAATATTGAAATTCTCCTCCATACGCTCGCGGTGAGTGGTCTTGGGAATAGCAACCACGCCGCGCTGCATATGCCAGCGGAGTATGACCTGGGCAGTCGACTTGCCGTACTGTTCGCCGATGGCTTTAAGTTCGGGAAGCTCGAACATATTACCACGCCCCTCGGCAAGAGGAGCCCAAGCCTCGGTCTGTATGGCGTATTTTTCATGCCAGAGCTTCGCGTTTGTCTGTTGATCGTGCGGGTGGCACTCGACCTGATTCACCATAGGCTTTATACGCGCAAAGGACGCGATATCGACCATGCGGTCGGGGTAGAAATTCGCCACACCTATTGCACGGAGCTTACCCTCGTCGTACAAGTCCTCCAAGGCGCGATACGCCCCGTAAACATCGTTAAACGGCTGATGCAAAAGGCAGAGGTCAAGATAATCCGTTTGAAGCTTACGCATGGATTCGAGTACAGACGCCCGCGCCGCGTCATACCCGTAATGTTCGAGCCAGACCTTGGTGGTGAGGAATATGTCCTCACGTGCAATGCCGCTTTTTGCGATAGCACTGCCGACCTCCTCCTCGTTAAAGTACGACTGCGCCGTGTCGATGAGGCGGTAGCCGACATCGAGTGCGTCGAGAACACAGCGTTCACACTCGCTTTTGGGTATCTGATAAACACCATAGCCCAGCTGAGGCATTGACACGCCGTTGTAAAGCGTCACACTGTTCATCATTTATCCCCCTTTTCTTGTTTTATTAACATTCATATGATATGATATTAAATGTTCAAGGAGATTATAAGACTTAAAGTTGACTTTAAGTCAATAGCCTTGGGTGATAATTTTTCGTGAGGGTATAAAATGCTGTACACTGTGGGAGAGATGGCAAAGCGTATGGGCGTGAGCGCGTCGACATTGAGATACTACGACCAAGAGGGGCTTTTGCCGTTTGTGGAACGCTCGTCCGGCGGAATGCGAATGTTCAAGGAGAGCGACTATGAGTGGCTGAAAATCATAGAATGTCTGAAGAAAACAGGCATGCCGCTAAAGGACATACGCGGGTTTATACTAATGGCGATAAAGGGCGATGAGACGATAGATGCGCGTCTGGCACTTATCGTAAAGCAGCAGGAGGCAGTGAGGCAGCAGATAGAGGCACTTCAAGAGACGCTGGACACACTGGATTTCAAACGCTGGTACTACGAGACGGCGAAAGTCGCCGGAACGACGGACGTGCCGCGCAACATGCCGCTTGACGCACTGCCGGAACACTTCCGCGAAACACGTAAGAAACTACGAGGCGAGTAAAACAGCACAGTTTTTTCGTTTTCTACAAATACTTCTTTAAGGTTTTGCTGTATAATACACCTTGTACTTTTACTTGAACAATGAGACAGAGAAAACATGGGTCTTTCCGCAAAGCTGATAAGAGCTCAACTTGATTTCTTCAAGCCCTTTGTGGAGGGCTGTTCGCTTGAAACCACGCGCCGTGAGCAGGACAAGCTCGGTGAGCTGATGGAGACCGTGCATAGGCACGACGTGATAGTTCAGCGGCACGACTTTGACCTTTTCGATGGTGCATGGGTCATGCCGAAGGAGGAACGCCGCTCGGGTGTTATACTGTATCTGCACGGCGGCGGGTACACCTGCGGTGACATAGAATGCGTCAAAGGCTTCGCCTCGACACTGGCAAGCAAGTGCGGGGTTCGGGTGTTCTGCGCGGCGTACCGCCTCGCGCCGGAGACAGCGTATCCCGGTGCGCTCGATGACGCGGAGGAGAGCTACCGCTATCTTTTATCCAAAGGCTTTGAGCCGCAACAGATCTGTCTTTGCGGGGAGAGTGCGGGCGGCGGGCTTATATACGCGCTGTTGCGCTATCTCAGGCGCGGGTACTTCTTCATCTTCGTCGAGGCGTTCATACTGACCGGGCTTTATAACGTGCTTATAGAGTTTCTTTTGAACGTGACCTTCCAACTGCATGAGGGCTTCATACGGTCAGTGTAACCGCTCGCGGTATGCGCCGTGCTGGGGATAACGCTGATAGTGATAGGCTGTAGTGAGCAATTACAGCGGTCACTGTACAAGCGGTTTTTCCTGTAATGTGATATCGGATATACAAAAGGAATGTTGCAATTATCGCAACATTTCTTTTCAGTTTGTCAAAAAAGTTCTGTTGAACTTTTTTGACAAACTGATATATATTATGTTTATTATATTAAGT
>CAZBYU010000196.1:0-3233 GCA_964496235.1 uncultured Oscillospiraceae bacterium
ACCACTTCCACTGGTACAAGACCGAGGATATCATCAATCGCGGCGGCGGTAATGTCCTCATTCGCGTTTATAACTCGCTTCCAAACGAGGAAGTCGACTATAATTCCGATGTTACCGTCTCCTGCGATGGGCATAGATTCACCGTTCCCGCCGGAACTCAGATTCGTCTCACTCCCGGCGAAAGCATCCATATAACACAGTTCCTTTATCATGACTTCACCGTCGAACCGGGTACAGGCGCAGTGCTTCTCGGTGAGGTCAGCCAATGCAACGATGACGCGAATGACAACCGCTTCTCCATTCCCGCCGGGCGTTTCCCGGAAATTGAAGAGGACGAGCCGCCGTACAGACTGCTTTGCAATGAATATCCTGAGGCTAAGTGAGACGATATGATGATTACTATTTGCAATAACTTTCTTCAAGCGCAAATCGATACCCTTGGGGCGCAATTGACCGCACTTGCTTCCAATGACGGTACGCAGTACCTTTGGAATGCCGACCCGGCATACTGGCGTGAATCCGCGCCGGTGCTCTTCCCTTTCGTCGGCAGGCTGAAGGACAGTGTACATACAGTTGACAGCACGAGCTATCCCATGAAGATACACGGCTTCGCGTCAGTATGCGAATTCGCCGTGGAGGCGCAAGCCGCCGACAGCGTCACCCTTACCATTTCCGACAACGCGCAAACACGCGCCTCCTATCCTTTCGCTTTTGATTTTTCCGTTTCATACTCCCTGTGTGATTCCTCACTGGAGATTACCTATAAGGTCGCAAACCGCGATAAGCGCGTAATAAGCTTCGGTCTTGGCGGACACCCCGGCTTCAACGTCCCGCTTGCCGAGGGTACGGCATTTGAAGATTACTCCCTGCGTTTTCCCGCTCCCTGCACGCCCGATCGCATCGGCTTTGCAGACGATCTTCTCATCAGTGGTGTCGACACTCCGTACCCTCTCGTAAACGGGCAAAGCATTCCGCTCACCCACGCACTTTTTGATGATGACGCCATAATCCTCAAAAACGTTGTGCGCGAGGTCAGTCTGGTCTCTGACAAAACGGACAAATCCGTGACTGTCAGCTTTCCGGATATGCCTTATGTCGGCTTCTGGCACAAGCCCAACAGCGATGCGCCCTTTGTCTGCATTGAACCGTGGCTATCCCTCCCAGGTCGTCATGGCATAGACGAGGACTTTTCCTCCCGCAGTGACTTGGTGCATCTCGCCCCCGGCAAGGTATATGAAAACCGATGGAGCATCACGATAAGCGAGGGGTAAGCATGTATGATGTCGTTGCGTTAGGAGAATTGCTTATTGACTTCACGCATCTCTCTGACAGTGCAGACGAGTATCCCGTCATGGCGGCTCACCCGGGCGGTGCGCCGGCGAACTTCCTATCCGCGTTGTCTAAATACGGTGTCAAAACGTCTATGATTGGCAAGGTCGGCAACGACGCATTCGGAAGAATGCTTATAAAAGCCCTTGACAAGGCAGGCATTGATACCACCGGGCTTGTAGTTTCCGACGATGTTTTCACCACTCTCGCCTTTGTCACTCTCGACAAGAGCGGAGGACGCGAGTTCTCGTTTGCTCGTAAGCCCGGTGCAGATATGAAGCTTCGCACCGACGAGCTTTGTCTTGATATTATCGACAGTGCCGACGTATTCCATTTCGGCACACTTTCTCTCACGAACGAGCCGTCTCGCTCTGCCACCCGAAAGGCTGTAGAGTATGCGAAATCCCATGGAAAGCTCATCACCTTTGACCCGAATCTTCGCCGCCCGCTGTGGGCAAACCTAGATGATGCGAAGGAGCAAATGCTTTGGGGGCTGAGCCAAGCCGATATTGTGAAGATAAGCAATGACGAGCTTGAATTTCTCTACGGTTCACCCATGGATTCTGCCGTTGAGCGTGTCATCTCGTACTATGGGGTTAAACTCATTTTTGTCACCTGCGGCGCAGATGGGTGCTTCTACAGAAACGCACTTTGCTCCGGGTTCGTCAACGCATTGAAAGGTATAAACGTCCTCGATACGACAGGTGCAGGTGATATTTTCTTCGGTGCCACACTTTCCGAGCTTATTAAGCTGGACGTTCCCCCTCAAATGCTCGGCAAATCCGAGCTTGACCGTGTTGTATCCTTCGGATGCACCGCCGCCGGGCTTTCGACCACGAAGCTCTCCGGCATATCGAGTATTCCGTCGTGGGAAGATGTCATGCTCGCGCTCTCCGGATTATAAAAGCGGACACCTCCATTTCCGAAGATATCCGCTGTTTCACTTTATTCTTCCTTCAATAGTTCTAAAGCTCGTAGCCATGTATCATGGTTACGAGCTTTAGTTTTATGTCTTTTTCACTCGCCGCGTTCGGCGGCGAATATGTTCATCTTGCCCTCTGCAATATTTAAAACGGCATCAAGCTCTGCATCACCGTAGAGGCGCGGCATTACGCTCTCCGTGAATATTGCCTCGACCTTGTTGTATTCTGCCGAGCGTATCGACACCTTTTCTATGAGCTTATATACGCCTGCCTCGTTTTCCGCGGAATTGTACGAGTAGAGAACAGTCTCCAGCGCGTGGACATTGCTCGGATAGCAAATTCGTCTCTTATCAAAATCCTTCAGCTGATATTCTTTTGTAAGAAGCAGTTACAAGTAGCTCCACGCATTTTCCTTGTCTGAACAGCTTTCGGGGATAAGATAACCGCTTTGATAGTCGCAATTCATGCTTATAAATCTATCCCCATCGTCACTTCCGTCAAACAATCGAAACGCTTTGCCAGAGGTCACAAGATTATTGAAATAATCCGGCTGTAAATCCGTGTATTGCAGTGCTTCTGAGATATACAGATTATCGAAATCAAGCTCATCCGGGCGTGATTTACACAAATCGAGCAGATTGTTTATCACCTCGCGGTTCAAATCATAGTTGCTTGTTTCCCAGTCATACACAGAATTGAGCATGCTCGGAGCAAGCCATGACAAAAGTGTGGTCTTCGTCATCCAGTCACCGAATAGCGGCTCGGTATAGCCTTTTGATTCGAGATATGTTTGACAATCGGTCAGTCTCAGCGGACTCGGTGCTTTTGCCAACTCGCCATATGCCACGAATGTGTTTAAGTTAAGCCCACCCCATATCATATAGAGTTCGCCGTTACTCCCTGCTCCGAAAAGCACTTGCGGAACAAGGTCTGCTCGGCTCAGCTCGATATCTGCGTCTATATGCTTATAATACAATGACG
>CAZBYU010000197.1:0-3218 GCA_964496235.1 uncultured Oscillospiraceae bacterium
CTTCATACATCATGCCGGAGGGGTTGACGTAGACATTCTCCTTGAAATAACGGCTGATGGGCTTATCCAGGCGCGTGACGGTTTGGGGAATCTCGTCTAAGCGGTGCATGTAAAAGGCTACGACCTCGCCCCAGTGACCGAGAATGATTTTCAGCTTCGGCAAGCGGTCAAACACTCCCGCCATCATCATTCTAAGTGCCTGCATACCCACGTCATAGTGCCAGCCGATGCCGAAGCCGGCAAGGAGCGCGGCGCATTGCGGTGACCATGCGCCGTTATAATACTTGTCGGCAACGGCGGGGTCAACCTTGCACGGGTGCAGGTAGAGCGGCACGTCCAGTTCCTCGGCCTTGCGGAAAATCGGGAAGTACCACTCGTCATCATAGGGGCGATTTTCATAATGCCCGATGAGCATCGCGCCGGAAAAACGAAGCTCCTTTACACAGCGTTCCAGCTCATCGGCGGTCATTGCGGGGCTACCGAGCGGCAGGGCGGCAAGGCAGGAATAGCGACCGGGCTGAGCCGCGGCGGCACGGTACATCTCATCATTGAGTTCTCTGCACAGCCGCGCGGCAAACTGCGGCGGCATAAGCGAGGGGTATTCGTCGGCACAGCTCAAAACCTGCGTCGTGATACCTACCGCGTCCATGTATGCAATGCGGTCACCTCCCAAGTCGCCGGCAAGGCGGTCTGTCTCCGTGGCACTCGCCGGTGTCACACCGTCACTACCGAGGATTCTTTGAATTTTCGCCTTTATCGTCTGTGATGAATAATGCTCCTCCAAGCAAATCAGCTTCTCCATGGGTAATACCTCCCGCAGTGTATATTAATTGTTTTCAGTTTATCAGCAATCAAGCGGGATAACAACATACCGAAAGACCAATTTGCGCGTTGTTATCGCTGACGGTGATTGTGACGGCGGCTCGAAATCGGCGCAAAAATCCCACGGCCGAGCCGTGGGATTATACGAGCATTACATCAGTGACAGCCGCAACCGCAGGAGCATTCGCCGCCGTCATCGTGGCTTCCGCACCCGCCGGAGCAACCGCCGCAACCGCCGGAGCAGTTACCCTCTTCACTGCCGTCAATGGGAAGACGACCGGTGATGAGCATGTCCGCCGCAGTGTCCGCGTCGCCACAGAAGCCGCACACGGGAACAATGCCGAAGGCAAGAAGCTGATGCTTTGCCTCTGTACCCATGCTTCCGGAGATAACGGCGGCAACGCCGTTATCGCGCATAAGCTCTGCCATAGCCTGATGACCGTGGCGTTCGGACGCGTCAACAAGACGCTTTGTGCATTTGGTGAGATCGCTCAAATCATAGTCATAAAGTGCGAACATCTGTGCATGACCGAAATGCTCACCTATCTGACCGTTGTCGTATGCAACCGCAATTATCATTTTCTCACTGCTCTCCTTTTTCTATTACGTCGGCAATGGGTGCTATATGCTCACCGCTGACATACTCGACCTCGCCCGCGTCGACCATTGTGGCAATGACGGGGTCAATAGGCAGACGGGCATAGTTTGCAATTCCAAACTCCTCGGCGACCTGCGCGACCTTGCTGTCACCGAATATGGAATGCTCCTTGCCGCACTCGGGACACTTGAAGTAAGACATGTTTTCCACAAGACCGAGAACGGGAACGTTCATCATCTCCGCCATTTTCACGGCCTTTGCAACTATCATGCCGACAAGATCCTGCGGCGAGGTGACAATGACGATGCCGTCAACGGGAAGAGACTGAAACACCGTGAGAGGCACATCTCCGGTTCCGGGAGGCATGTCAACGAACATATAGTCAACATCCTGCCACATAACATCCGTCCAGAACTGCGTGACCGCACCGGCAATAACCGGACCGCGCCACACGACCGGCTCGCGCTCGTCCTGCAATATGAGGTTGATGGACATTATCTGAAGCCCGGTGTGCGTGGTGACGGGGAGGATATACTCGTCCGTGCCGACACAGTGCTGGGTGACACCGAAGGACTTCGGGATTGAAGGACCGGTGATGTCCGCGTCCAAAACACCGCAGTTATAGCCGCGACGCTGCATCTCGGAGGCAAGCAGGCTCGTCACAAGAGATTTGCCCACGCCGCCCTTACCGCTGACAACGGCAATGACCTTTTTCACGCTTGCACCTTCGTGCAGTTCTTTTCTAAAGCTCTCCTGCTCGCGGCTCGCGCAATCCTCGCCGCAGGTGGAGCAATCATGTGTGCATTCGCTCATAGCTTATTTTACCTTTCTATGCTGTGTTTTATTTAATAGGTATTATATATTATATCCTTTTTATTAAATTAGTCAAATCCAAGCTGATTTGTATGTTTAGAGCTTAATTCTCCTCACGGCACGGACGAGGTACATCGCGGCAAGCCCTGTAAACACGCCCGTTATCACACCGGAGATTATAAGCGCGGGAGCATAGAGAAAAACGCCCGGCGTTTTCACAACAAGCACACACGCGGCAAGCTGACCCATATTATGCGCCACCGCGGAAAGAGCCGACACCGCCCACAGCCGCTTTTCCGCCACACGCCCGACAAGCAGACACATCATGGCATACGCCAGAAGCCCGCCCGCACCACTATACAGTATAGCAGAGGGTGTCCCGGCAAACACCGCGCCCATTATTATACGCACGGCAAGCACTGCGCCCGCCTCTCTTTTGCCGAGAATGAGCATGGCTGTGAGCGTGATGACGTTGGCAAGCCCCAGCTTCACGCCCGGGATAGGCACCGGTGCGGGGATCTGCGCCTCAAGCATGAAGATGATCAGAGCGAGTGCGGTCAACAATGCCATAAGTGCGAGCTTTTTCGTCTTAGCCATCTATGCCGCCCCCTTCTATACGCACCGTCAAGTGATGCGGCATGCATATTATCGGCACTCCGCTCTGCGTTATCGCACCCTGAGCCACGCATATGCCGTCAGGGCAATTTGACGAGATGACGGATATCGCCCCGGGTGCAACATGCACGGTATTATGACCGTAGCTTGTGTCAATGTCAATATCGTACTCCACGCGCACCGTGGCGAGGTTAATATGATAAAGCTCCTCACCGTCCACGCGTATGCTCGCCTCTCCGGCGACACCGAGTGCGGCAGTGAGCAACCACACGGCAGCACACGCGACGCATACAAGCGCGAGCGCGACGACCCATATTATCGTTTTTTTGTCCGCATTGCGGAATATAGCGAATTTTTTCATGTTTATTAT
>CAZBYU010000198.1:0-3200 GCA_964496235.1 uncultured Oscillospiraceae bacterium
ATTATGTCTTATATATTACGTTAATGTAAGCGGTGATGATGGTGGTTAAACGAGCCGAGGCGGGGCAAACAAACCCAGAGTGTGGCAAATAACTCCGGTGCGGGGCAAAGAAACGCCGGAGCGGGATATGGAAAAACACGGTGGCAAAGAATTCCGGAGCGGTATATGAACACCGGAGGTACGGCATAGGACTCCGGGGTACGGCATAGGACTCCGGTGCGGGACAATGAACTTCGGAGCAAGACATGGAACTCCCGGGCGGAGAATGGAGATTAGCCGGGGTTGGCGTCCTCGCCAAGAGCGGCGCGGAGCTTTTCCAAGGCGCGTTTTTCGATGCGGGAGACATACGAGCGGCTTATGCTACACAGCTTTGCCGTTTCTCTCTGGGTTTTCGGCTTCTCGCCGTCCATGCCGTAGCGGAGTGTGATGACGGCGCGTTCGCGCTCTGTCAGCTCCCGCTCCATACAGCCGCGCAGACTGCGGCATATCTCCTCGCTCCCCACCACGTCCGCCATGTCCTCTTCGCTCGCCACGATATCCATCACGCTAAGCCCCGCTCCGTCGCTGTCAACGTCGAGTGCGTCGGAGAGGCTCACGTCACTTGCGGTTTTGCGGCGCGAGCGGAAGTGCATGAGTATTTCATTCTCTATACAGCGGCTGGCGTAGGTGGCAAGGCGGACACCTTTGTCCGCGCGATAGGTGTTTATGCCCTTTATAAGCCCGATAGTGCCGATGGATATCAAATCGTCCGTGTCATCGGTTTGCGTATAATACTTTTTCATTATGTGCGCGACGAGCCGCAGGTTATGCTCGACAAGGGTGTTTCGCGCGTCCACATCGCCCTGCTCTGCCCACAGCGCGAGACAGCGTTGTTCCTCCTCGGCACTGAGCGGCTTGGGAAACGAATCCGCCGGGGAAATACGAAGCATGAGCAAAAGCCCGTGTGTCAAGAGTAAAAGCGTGCTACTGAGCATTGTTATCTCACCTCGCTCTATTCTATTTCCCACCGCTCGTACAAATTCGACATAGTGTGCAATTTCGAGACGCATACTCCCACGACGGCACGGTTTTCTCTTGTGGAATCGGAATTATATGATATAATCGGAATAGCTGACATGGGAGGATAGCAAGATGAAAATACTCTTTAAGAAGCTGCGTGATGACGCGGCAATGCCGACAAGAGGCTCGGCAAGCGCGGCGGGGTACGATCTTCGCGCATGCATGGACGCACCTGTTACTATCGCGCCGGGCGAGACGGAGATGATAGGCACGGGAATAAGCGTGGCCGTGCCGGAGGGGTACTTCGGCGCAGTGTTCGCGCGGAGCGGGCTGGCAAGCAAGCAGGGGCTACGCCCGGCAAACTGCGTGGGCGTATGCGACAGCGATTACCGTGGGGAATACACCGTGGCGATACACAACGATTCTGCTCTCCCACGCGAGATAAAGCCCGGAGACAGAATAGCACAGCTTGTGGTCATTCCCTACCTCGCGCTTGAATTCGAGCAGGTCGAGGAGCTTGATGAAACCGCACGCGGTGCGGGTGGCTTCGGCTCGACCGGGAAATGATTGACGAAACGGTATTATTATAGTAGAATAATTTGATTATCTGGATTATGAAGGTGATTTATTGAGCAAAACCGCCGATGTTTTGAACAAAATAGACAGCAAGAGACCTCTTGAATACCTCATTGCCGCCATACTCTCCGTGGGGTTCGGGATATTCGTAATTCTGACTGCGGAAAAGGTGAATGTATACTACCCTGTGCCGACGGCGGTGATTTTCTCTGTGCTTTTCTTTGTAGCACAGTCTCTGCTCATCGCCGAAAAACGCTTTGACGCACTGTCGCTTTTTATCGCGGCGGGGTGCCTTGCATGCGTGATATTCGCACGAGTGTGTCTGCTGTACTTTGAATCGCGCGATTACACGGCGTTTCTCGCCGACTGGGTGAAAAAGCTCGGCGCAGTGAACGTGTGCGATGCGCTGGTGACGCCGATCGGCAACTACAACATGCCGTACCTGTATTTCCTGTTGGCTTTTTCGCGGCTGGATATCGCGCCGATAATTCCGATAAAGACGCTCTCGTGTGTATTCGACCTTGTGATGGCATACTACGTGATGAAAACCGTCGCACTCGTGACGGAGGACAAGCGCATTCTGCTCGCGTCGTACATCGTCTCTCTGGGTATACCGACGGTGCTGATGAATTCGGCGCAGTGGGCGCAGTGCGACTCGATATACGTGGCGTTTTGCGTGATATCGCTGTACGCCGCCGTCAAGGGAGACGGTCGGCTTTGCGCGATAAGCTGGGCATTGTCGTTCTCATTCAAATTGCAAGCTATATTCGCACTGCCCGCTTTGTGCGTGGCACTGTTCATGGGCAGGGTGAAGCCAAAGCACCTTTTATGGGTGCCGGCGGTGTTTTTCGCCTTGCTCGTACCCGCGCTTATCGCCGGGCGCAGTCTTTCAAGCTGTTTGGGAATATACATAAACCAAACTCAGCAGTACCCGGAGCTTTACAGCAACGCGCCCACAATATGGCGGTTTTTCACCGGGGTCGACTTTGAGGGCTACAGCAATGTGACTGTGTTTCTCGCGGGTACGGCAGTGATACTGTTCATATATTTCTGCCTGACAGGCGTGAAAAGCTTCACGCCGGACATGCTGATACGCCTGTTTTTCCTCTCGTCTCTGCTCGTACCCTATGTTTTGCCGAGAATGCACGAAAGATACTTCTACATGGCGGACATAATGAGCTTTATTTACTTCATGACCAACCGCAAAAAGTGGTATGTCCCCGTGACGCTGATAATCGCCTCGCTGGTGGGATACATCGCGTATTTCACGGAGGTATTCGCACAGGAATACACCGTGCTTGACCACCGCTATCTCGCAATTGCGTTCCTCGTCATTCTCGCCACGGAGCTGAAGGAGCTGTTTTCGCTCTACTGGCACAGTAGCCCCGACAGCATTCCCCTTGAATAAACCCGCAGCCTATCTTTGTCGCGGTCTATG
The DNA here is from genome assembly GCA_964496235.1 of uncultured Oscillospiraceae bacterium. Classification (GTDB taxonomy): domain Bacteria; phylum Bacillota; class Clostridia; order Oscillospirales; family Oscillospiraceae; genus Limivicinus. Next base: position 3,014 of record CAZBYU010000198.1, read on the forward strand.
CCGCAGGGAGGGAAGACCATGCACTTAACAGCCAAGCTCGTAAAGCGCGTGAACGACAACATCTATATTCAGCTCGGCGGTGCGCTGATGATCGCGCTGTGTCTGGGCGTGTTCATATGGCTGACCGCCATAGGCGTGAACGCCTATTGGCCGGAGCCTGCCGCCGCGATATACGCGGGGCTGTTCC
>CAZBYU010000199.1:0-3194 GCA_964496235.1 uncultured Oscillospiraceae bacterium
TAGTAGTATAAATTTTAAGAAGATGGTCAAGCCGCGAACGAAGTAAAACAACCGAAGATGCCGCTTACATAGTTTTGGCGATTTTACTGCCGGTGAACCTGCTTGTTTTGCCCAAGCTTGACGCGCAATGATACCTCGCTACGGCATGAGCGAGAAGTTTATGAGAATACTGAATATACGAGGAAACGAGCTGATACTTGTTCCTTAAAGGAGGAGACCGAGTGGGAGAAATTTTGAGCAAAACCAATCCTGAAATCGCCGTGGCGTCGTCCATTCCGCAGATAAGCGGCAGACTACGCACGCATATATTGAAAATGCCGGAGGCGGTGTTCAAAGCCAGCGGCATAATTGTCAACGGCAGGCGGCTGAAAAGCTTTGTGTTTACCACGGATCTTGCCATAATCCGCAACTGCGATGCGGATGCGGTGTTCGCGGTGTATCCGTTCACGCCGCAACAGGCGATAAGCGACGCGATAATAAAGGCGTCGTACATACCGGTGTTCTGCGGTGTCGGCGGCGGCACGACCAAGGGCATACGCACCATATCCCTTGCCAAGGACGTTGAGGCGCAGGGGGCGATGGGCGTGGTGCTCAACGCGCCGATATCCGATCTCAATCTCTATGCCGTGGCAAACGCGGTGGATATCCCGGTTATAATCACCGTCACCACCGACAAGACCGACATTGCCTCCCGCATACAGCACGGCGCGGCGATACTGAACGTTGCCGCCGGGGCAAATACGCCCGAGGTGGTGCACTACGTCAGGTCGCAAAACGCCACAGTGCCTATCATAGCCTCCGGCGGCAAGACAAACGAGAGTATTATGCGTACCATCGAAGCCGGGGCAAACGCCATCACGTACACCCCGCCCTCCACGCAGGAGCTTTTCTCCGAGCTTATGGTGGGCTACCGCGAGGCGTAAAGGAAAGAGCTGCGAGGGTTTCCCTCGCGGCTCTTGCAAATATATGCCTTGTGTGATATCATGCGGAGAGGCAAAAATCGTACAGAGGCGAATTCATATGCACTATAAGAAGAAAAAACCGACTAAGATATTGATAATCGTGCTTGTCGCACTCGCGGTGCTTATCGGCGCGGCTGTGGCGGGCTATTTTATGTGGGAGCAGGCACCGGCGACGGCAGAGCAAAAGGCAGAGGCAACCGTCGCGCCGAGTGCCACGGTTGCACCCGGCGCAGAGCCGACCCCTTCGCCCTCACCCACACCGGTGCTTGACGGCGGTGTCGCGCCGGAGAATGCACGTCAGGATGGGGTTTATACCGTGCTTTTGGCGGGGATAGACATGTACACCGGGCATACCGACACCATTCTCGTCGGCAAGGTGGACACGAACGCGCATAAGATGGATTTTGTCAGCATTCCCCGCGACACGCTTTTGAACATGGACGGAGATATGCGTAAGGTCAACGCCGTGTATTACCAGGCGCAACAGCTCGGACGCGACGGCATGACCGCGCTGAAAAGCCGCGTGGAGGAGCTTATCGGCTTCGAGGTCGACTGTTACGCGCTTATTGACCTTGACGCGTTTGTGCAGGTCATAGATGCCGTCGGCGGGATAGACTATTACTTCGACGAGCCGATGTTCTACGACGATATATGGCAGGACATGTACATCGACTACCCCGAGGGTCAGGCGCATCTGAGCGGGCTGGAGGCAATGGCACTGGTGCGTTACCGCGCGGGCTATGCCAGCGCGGACATAGGGCGCATAGATGTCCAGCACAAGTTCCTCAAGGCGTGTGCCGAGCAGTTCATCTCTCTCGGCAATATCCCCAATGTCGGCAAGGTGATAGATATCCTCACCGCGTCGCTCACAACCGACCTGAGCGCGAAGAACATTGCGTATTTCATGCGGCAGGCTCTCATGTGCAAGACCGAGGATATAACCTTCAACACCATGCCCAACGCCCCCAAAATGATAGGCGGGTACAGCTATGCCGTTATCGTGCTTTATAACTGGGTTGACATGATAAACGAGTACATAAACCCTTATACCAACGAGATAACCACGGCGGATCTGAACGTCATGTATAATGACATCTTCGGCTTCGGTTGTACGCGCGAGGTTCAGGGCGGCTGGTATTACGTCGGCGCGGCAGAGGCGGACATGGCCGCCGCGGCGGCAATGTACGGCTGGTGAGAGACCGCTTACAGCCAAATATACGCAATATTAAGCCCCACCGGGTATGCTCGCACATACCCGGTGGGGAAAACAAGAATAAATTTGAGTAAGGATACAGGAGACGGACACGTTGTTATAGTTGAGCTTGTGTCAAAAGGTCGGCAGTCATTGCAGCCGATGACAGCGTGGCAAAACACATACGAAGCATTTGAAAATATATGGGGTAAAAAGAAAGAGGTCGACTCCGCATCCCAAGACGGGCAAACGCCAATCTCACGTGGATACCAGCCAACCTCTGACAGTGGAGAGCAAGCCAATCCAACCAGTCTTGCACCCGTCGATGACACTGGGGCTATCTCTCCGCCGATTACGAACACGCAACAAGGCGCGAATGTTGAGGACGTCTCCTCTTATACCAGTATAACCACGGACACGCAGGATGTCAAGCAGAATTTTGAGGGTGCAGAGAGAGAACGCGGCATTTCAAAGAACGTGTGCACAGACACGGCAATGGTGCAAGAATTGCGCGAAAGCTTCAACCAATCGCCGGAGATGTACACACAGCTATCCAACAAAGAAACGCTTGCAAGAGCGAAAGGAATATATGCCAAGGGCTATGAGTACGCACGAAGCGAGGTTGAGCGGGCAATAGGCAAGGGCAAAGAGGGCTATAAAATCGCGCCGGAAATAGTGCCGCTCGCAAAGATGGTTTCCAACGAGCTGACACGTCGCGGAGAGGTTGAGACCGCCCGCAACATTATGGCGGACATTGCGCTCGAAACCACGGCGGCGGGTCAATTAAACCAAGTACAAAGAATTATGCGCAATTCCGACCCCGTAACCGCGTTGGCGACGGTGGAAAAGCTCATCGACGAGGTTAATGCCGAGTTCCAAAAGAACAATCCGAAGTCCGACTGGAGAGCGTCACTCACAGAGACTGAAAAGCAGCAGATTCTGTCCACTGATTTCACCGAGGACGGAGCTTGGACAGACATTTACGAAAGCGAAAAGGCACGATGACTCAAAAATCATACATGATGTACGATGAGAAACTG
>CAZBYU010000200.1:0-3171 GCA_964496235.1 uncultured Oscillospiraceae bacterium
ATTTGTTCCCAACAGTAAGGTGCCGGTATCTATTCAAAAATGGATATGGGACAGTACCGGAAAGAAGTGGGTAAAATATGGTGCTGCAGAAGATAAGGGAAAACAGGTTATCCTGTCTGACTATACGGCACCGGATATGCCGATCACTGTAGATCAATCCGACAAAGAATATTGGATGTGTCGCGTTGACTACAATGAGAGAGGCAAAAAAAGCCTTAATGGAAGAAAAACCGTAGAGGGAAATCCGAGGGAAAATCTGACTTCTTATAAAAAGAGTGTAGCATCCAAATTACAGAACAGGGAATATAATGTTGGATATAAAGGCATCGTGATCAATTACCGATACAAAATCTTTAAAAAACCCGGAACAGTCGGAAAGGATCTGCGTATGTTGTCTCCGGAGCTGTCCTGCGCGATCAACTCCAGAGAATATCAGAATGAAGAATTTGAGTCATCGGATGCCATTCCAAGCTCGGAATCACAGTACATCCGCGTGGTCTGCAACCAATATCTGTATGAAGTTGCTTACACAGACCACAAAGGTTCACGTACATATTCTGATGCCTACGGAAATAAAGTGGTAAGAAAGTGGTGGTATACGGAGATCACAAAGCTGAATGTATGGGTTGCCGATCATGCAGACGTAACAAATATCTCACTGCCTATGGGAATAGAAAACCATACACAACGGGTTCTGCCGCAAAAAAGAGATGGTATGTATCTTTATCGCGTGTATAAGAAAGGCAATTCCGGACACATCCTGCAGGAACCGGAAACGGGAAGTAACGGTCTGCCGTTAGCCGGCACTTTGGGAATGTTTCAGTGTGTAGATGATTTTGCACAGCTTGTCAGCAACGGCAATCAGACTCTTTTTGACATCGGAACAAATGAAGGTTCTCCTTTTTTCTGCGGAGATGACGGTAGCCCTGAGATTATACAACCGGGGGATACTTACCAAGATGCTGAAAAAACATCCTCCGAACAGATCATGTACCGAAGCGGACTTACTATACCGACTCTCACACAGAATGGAGATTATACATCCTATTGTGAAATTTACTACGCAAATGTAACGCATTATAATGCTTCCACAATGGCTGAATTGAAAGAGCGGGATACATCCTACGACATGTATAAAGATCATGACAACGGATATAATGCAAATGGTCTGTACTTCGATGCAGAGATCAATTCAGACGATGATCCTGAAGATATCAACCAGGTAACGGTTCTTACCCCGACAATCTGTGATGGAATGATTCAGGTTGACAATGCAAACAATCAGCAGATCGATCCTCCGGATAATACGTCGGCACAAATTGTCCTTGACAATTCCTTTTCTATCAAGCTTCCGACAACAGGATGGCACAGCGACAGGAAAGGATATCAGGAACGAGATTATAGCAAATACATGCGGTACCGTCAGGTAAAATTTACTTTCGACTGTTACGATCTTTCCGGTTCCAGTTACTATCCTAAAAACACATGGATAGAAATTGGAAAAGCAGAAACGAAATACTTCTATCTGCCGACATGGGTGGATGAATCTTATGTGACAACTGCACATGTCAACTTCCGAACCATTGCGATCAACAATGTCAATACAAGGATATATTGTCAGGAGATTGCCAATGCAGAAGGTGGAAAATATTACGGAGCATCCGATTATGGTGATGTAAGTATATCCGGCAGTATCTTTGACCTGCGGCTGTATGACATATCAGATTATCCGCTCTGGCGCATGGCTTTCCGCGAAGATAATTCGCTGAAACTAAAAGATTTCTGGTACCGTGTCGGCACCAAAGACAAATATGGTAACGATACTACACAGGATGCTCTCTATACGTTTCCTTTGATGGAAGGCAGTCATTTCTGTTATCCGCAGCAGGGCGTCTTAAAAACCGGCTACATATGGCGATTCCGATTAAAAACCATTGGTAATTACACATATGATACGGATTCTGTGCGTATCAAACCATCGTTTTATTATGTAAAATCAGATGGTACACGGCAACCTGTAGACATCTGGTACAGCGCAACGGTAAATACCAAAAACGGTGCCGAGAAAAAACATCTGGTCAAGGTAGGAAGTTCTACCGATTTTGGCACAAGGAAATTGATGAATCTTGGTAATGTATATACGTCTGTTCCGGATGATCAGATTAAGAAAAAAGCAGAGCTGTTAGGCAAGAGCGAAGATGAGATTCGAAACACATCTAAACCGGTATACTGCTACAGTGAGATCAATATTGGCACACATATGCAGACTTATGTGGGAGATAAGTTTCTCATTAAAGGTAAGTTACCGATTGGTGTGAACCCGACAAAGGTGCAAAAGAGTGTACAACAGTGGTACTTCCAATACAGCCTGCCGGGAGAAATTCATATCTGCAATAAAGGAACGGATGTCATGAAATATGGTGAGGAACATAACGGAATCGACTACAGCGAACCGTTTTGGATCACCAAAGACGGATACCTCGATATTAAATTTGATATTGAAGCGGTCAAAGGAACCGGCTCCATGAATCCGAAAGACCCAGAATATGAAACAGATCTTTCGGATGGAAATGATCCGATCTACTTTGACTGGTATACCAAAGATTTGCATAAAATATGGGCTGCTAAGACAGAAGAGGAAGCGGAAAAGATGAGTGAACATGACATCTCTGTGTGGGAGACCATGTATAACAGCTATGATGCAAACGATCTTTTCAATGATATAGATGAAGCCAAAGCTGCTGCCGATTCTGACACTATAATTGAAGATTCAGAAAATGTTGGAACGGAAGATAAGTCTGAGGAAACACCTACAACAAACGATCCATTTCTACAAGGCGTCCCATATCTAAGCTACATAAATGAAGAAAACCATCAAAAGTATGGCAATCTAAACATGTGGCTGCGAGAGGGTACTGACCTGAATAAGAAAGATTCTTATAATTATTCTTATAAGTTAGATTATGGAGATATCTGCTTCTGTTATCTTCCGGGAGATGGAAGTACAACACACAGCACAATCGATGATTACCGCTCCAGCGGCGTACATTAAGAATAAGACTGAACAACCAGAAAATGGGTGTTCAGTCTTATTTTTTATCTATCTGCATTAGCGTTAGCGTAATTAAGTTTTCGGAAAATTAAATATTGAAAAGGGCAGTTCCTTTGTAT
>CAZBYU010000201.1:0-3141 GCA_964496235.1 uncultured Oscillospiraceae bacterium
TTCTCTGTCAATTCCAAGTATAAATTATGAAAACGGCAGAGAATTATAAAAATCCCCTGCCGTCGAGTTCACAGACAAGCTTGTTATATAATATGTATAACGCCGAAGGTGATGGCGGTGATGATGGCGGCCGCCATCAAAACGCCGAGGAATATGCACGGAACGGCGTGCTTAAGCTTCATATCGAGAAGCGCGGCAATGAGAGCCCCCGTCCACGCGCCTGTGCCGGGAAGCGGAATTCCGACAAACAGCATCAGCGCGATAGGCCCGTATTTTTCTACAGTAGCACCTTTGAGATGTGCCTTGTTTTCAAGGCGGGTGATAAAGCCGTCCATCTTGGGCATGCGCTTACGCATCCAGTGGAAAACTCGATTGATAAAAATCACGATAAACGGAACGGGAATCATGTTGCCCAAGACTGCCGCCGTGAGTGCGAGAGGATAATCCAGCCCGAAGCCGATGCCGTAGGGCAAGCCGCCGCGCAGTTCAATAATAGGAACCATGGAAATAAAAAACGTGGCAATAAATCTGCCGACAGTAGTGCTTGTGAGCCAAGAAATCATAAACAATCTCCGTTGTAAAAAGAGTCTATTGGATTATACCATAGCTATAATAAATTGACAATCCAAGAATTCGTTAAGTTATGATAAACTTTTTGCAGTTTCTTGTAGTTGTGCTTTTAGACGCAATATTGTATAATATGTTCCGTAAATTAATCAGTGGGAGGAAAAAATGAAAAAACGCATGGATAGCATACAGACACTTCGCTTTCTGGCATGCCTTTGCATATTCTCCCATCACTGCTATATATACGACAATGTATTCTGGGGCGTTGAGATATTCTTCGTGCTGTCCGGCTTTCTTATGGCATACAGCTATTATCCCCGCCCCGCACTTGACCGCCGACCGATAGCATCACTGCGCTTTGCGGCAAAGAAGGTCAAAAAGCTCTATCCCTTGCACATACTCACAATGCTCCCCATACTCGCGCTTGCGATATATGCGCGGGAAGATAAGACATACGTGTTAACGGGGCTTATCGAAAACGTTCTGCTGATTCAGGCGTGGTCACCGGATTATGCCATATCGCTAAACGGTGTGGCGTGGTATCTTTCGGTGTGTGCGTTTCTTTACTTCATGTTCCCGTGCATTCTCGCCTGTCTGCGCTCATACCGCTCTCGTAGCACCGCATTTATCGCCTGCGGAGTTTTGTTCATTATCGAATTTACCGCCGCGTCTTCAGCAATGCCGCTCGGAAAGCTCATTTACGGTGCTGACACTGACTTTACGAAATACACCGAGTGGTTCGGATACATATCCCCTGTGTTCAGGCTTTTGGACTTTGCCGTCGGGTGCAATGTGGGATATATATTCCTCACGCGAGGCGAAGACGAATTCCGCGACAAAAAAGCTCTCGCTACAGCTGAAATCATATGCGCCGCGCTCTTTGTCGCGGCTGTGTTCACCGCAAAGTCGGAAAGCTTTCTTTCCGCCGATGAATACTCACGTGGTTTTCTCTATCTGCCGTTTGCCTGCGCTGTGGTGTACCTGTTTGCCGACGGAAAAGGCGCGATACCGCGCCTGTTGACAAACCGCGTAACGGTCTATCTCGGCAATATAAGCGCGTGCTTCTTTCTTATACATCAAGATGTTATCCGCATAACCTATATGCTACTGGACAGGTTCTATCACAGCATGGCACACTACAGGCTGATACTCTTTGTTGTTTGCGGTGTAGTGTCCGTGGCACTGTCGGCGGCGTACATGAAGCTTGAAGAGATTATACGGCGCAGAGCAACGCGCACTTGCAATCAATAAAGTGCGCGAGCCTCGATATAATACCGTTTATCCTCGGCGTGACCGACGGAAAAGCTTTTTCTCGGAAGTATGCCATGCTCCGCAACATATGAAAACAGCTCGCTCTTATCCATACCGCCATAGATAAAGCCGACAGCTTTATCCTGCACGGCGAGATTCCGCAGTGCCGCCTTGCCGTGAATATAATCGACAGACGCGTTCTCATTGTGCGATATGTAATCATCAATAAAGCTCTGAATATCACCGGCTTCAAGCCCCGGAACGAATATGCGCCCGGTCGTGTCGCGCGTGATATACTCCACCGCTCTCCCCTTTTCCTCCGGGAAACGCGTTTTCAACGCCGCTATTACATCAGCGGGGTCAACATCGAATAACACGCGGTAGATAGGCTCAAAGCGTATGGCCTTGGAATGGATATTGACAAGCTCCGCAAGCGCGAACTGCGCCGCCGGCGTGCCTATCTCGGATGCGGCGGACTTGGCAGAGGCAAGAGAGTGGTTTCCGTCACCGACGGCATAGGCAAACCGTTCCCCCTCGGCTCCGCTCGCGAGTTCAAGCTCGGTTAAAAGCGAGGTAATACGCTGTTGCTCCACCTCATCAATGAGATAGCCGCGTATATGCCCGCCGCCGAGCATAAGGTCAAAATCATAGAGCAGTTCAAGGCGCGTTACATCAACGCCCTCTATTATCTCGCGCTTGCGGTCATCAAGAAAGACCATAATATGCGGTAGCTCAAGAGGTGCATTGCGCCGAATGGCAACTCGGGGCGGAATACGTTCAAGCACAGTACCCTCCGTCGGGCGGACAAGCGTCTTTGCACCGACAGCGTAGCTATATGCGTCGAGTGCGAACGCGCCGACTATGCCGCGGCGCACCGCACCGTCGGACTGCGTACGCTCGACAAGAATCATCGCGTTTTTATACTCGGCAAAAACACCTTCGTCGAGATAACGGCTCATCGTGGCGTTAATTCTGTCTATGCTTGCGTGTGTATCGTCTTTGCCGAGATAAACCTCGGGCAAGATAAGCCTGAGGGCGGACGGGGCATCGCCGACAAGCTCATCTACACGCGCCCAATACGCCGGCTGAGAGGTGAACTGGTCACAGGCGACACACGCCCAACGCTCAAAACCGGACTTCGGCAAAAGAATATCGGCAGAAGTGAAGCAGGGAGTATATGACATAGCTATTCTTCTCCTTGTACTTTCAATCATTTTCGGCAATATAAAATATATCATCTTGTTAGCAAAGCGTCAACAACGCGATTGACGCATTAAATTGACGCATTAATATAAATCGGTATAAAATAAGAAAAAAGCAATA
>CAZBYU010000202.1:0-3127 GCA_964496235.1 uncultured Oscillospiraceae bacterium
TCCGCAACCGCCGTTCGCTATCTTGACAATCGTCGCGACATGGCGGACGAGTTGTTCGATGGCAATGTCGCGTCCGAGATAACGCTCGGCGAGGCAATAGTGCGCGGAATACTTGCCGCTCCGAAATATGTGCTTTCGGTCTTTTCTTACCAAAAAGAGCTTGAAAAGTACAAAGAACGCATCAAAAGAGCGAAAAATTCCGCCGTCCGCGATGTTGCCGACAAATATCTCGAGGCTCTGCGTCGCGCTCTCGAAAAAGCCGACGGACTTGATGTCATTTTCGACCGACACATGACCGATCGCTCCGGCAAATACATCATCTTTTGTGCGGACAAGGCACACATGGATGAGATGATGACACACACCGAGTGGTTTGCGAAGGTCGATCCCACCCCTCACGTTTACAGCGTCTACTCGGAAGATCCGCTTGCCGAAAAGTCCTTTCGCGACTTCAAATCGGACAGCGACAGAGATCACCTAAAACTCCTTTACTGCATCGACGCACTCAACGAGGGCGTGCATGTGGATGATGTTTCGGGCGTCATTCTGCTCCGTCCGACCGTATCTCCGATAATCTTCAAACAGCAGATCGGGCGTGCACTTGCGGCAGGGAAGAAGGACAGCCCGGTCATTTTCGATATCGTGATGAATATCGAAAATCTCTACAGCATCGGTGCGGTCGAGGAAGAGATGCAGCTTGCGATGACCTACTATCGCTCGCTCGGCATGGAAGATGAGATCGTAAGAGGTCACTTTGAGGTGATCGACGAGGTTCGCGACTGCCTTGAGCTTTTCGATCGCCTCGGCGATACGCTCGGTGCATCGTGGGAGCTGATGTATCGATCGGCGCGGGATTATTATCTCGAAAACGGCGATCTGGCAGTCCCCAGACGCTACAAGACCTCGGAGGGCTATTCGCTCGGCAACTGGATCATGACACAGCGTCGTGTTCGATCGGGCGAGCAGATCGGCAGTCTGACCGACAGGCAAATATGCCGCCTTGATGAGATCGGCATGATCTGGGAGGGTAGCCGCGATCTCTCATGGGAGAGAAATTTCGCGGCGGCAAAAGAATATTTTGATACCTGCGGCAATCTCAACATGACTGCTGCATATGTGTCACCAAACGGCCTTCGCACGGGCGCGTGGATCGCGGGACTGCGGACTCTCCGCAAAAACGGTGCAAGACGCAAATATCTGACGCCCGAACGCATTCGCGCACTCGACGAGATCGGCATGATCTGGGATGTGTCGGATTTTCTTTGGCATCGTTGCTACGCCGCCTGCGTTGATTATTATCAGCACCGCGGCGATCTCGATGTGCCGCCCGACGAGGTCACACCCGACGGTATACGGCTGGGAGCATGGCTGTACAGTGTCCGCGCCGCAAAGGATCGGCTCGATGCCGATAAGATACGCGCACTCGATGAGCTTGGTATGCTCTGGGATCGCAAAAACGATCGACTTTGGGAGAGAGGCTATAATGCGGCACTCGACTATCTCAGAGAACACGGCGATCTTGACGTCCCCGCATCATATAAAAGTGCCGACGGATACCGCCTCGGCGCATGGATCTGCGATCAAAGAGAGAAAAAGAACATGCCCGAGCGACGCAAAAAGCGGCTCGACGATATCGGCATGATATGGAAAAAGCCCGACTCTTGGGAGGTCCGTTACAGCCTTGCAAGAGGGTATTATGAAGAACACGGCGATCTTAAGATACCGCCCGATCTTAAAATGGACGGCATTTGGATGTATAAATGGCTGAGCGAGCAAAGGCAGATCCGTCTTGGCAATCGCGGCAAAAAACAGCTCACAAAAGAGCAGATCGATAAACTAAATTCGATCGGAATGACATGGGAAAGCAGAAGGGGAGGGAGAGGCGATGTATAAAAAATTTGTCAAACGAATGATAGATATAGTTTTGTCGGCACTCGGCATCATCCTGCTCGCCCTGCCGATGCTCGTTGTTGCGATTATTATCAAGATCGACTCGCCCGGTCCGGTCTTCTTTAAGCAAAAGAGAGTCGGTATACATAAAAGCCACTTTACCATATTAAAGTTTCGTTCCATGCCGATATCCGCACCGCACGATACGCCAACGCACAAACTTCAAAACGCCGAGGCAATGCTGTCGTCCTTTCAGAGGTTTATAAGAAAAAGCTCGATCGATGAGCTTCCGCAGCTGTTCTGTATCTTTGTCGGTAAGATGAGCATCATCGGACCGCGACCGGCACTTTGGAATCAGTACGATCTGGTTGCCGAACGCGATAAATACGGCGCAAACGACGTAAAGCCCGGGCTGACCGGTTGGGCGCAGATCAATGGCAGAGATGAACTCGAGATCCCCGTCAAAGCCAAACTCGACGGCGAGTATACAGAAAAAATAAGTTTTTTGTTCGACTGTAAGTGCTTTTTCGGCACAATAAAGTCGGTCCTCCACTCCGACGGAGTAGTAGAAGGCGGCACAGGCGAGCTTGAGAAAAAACAGGATAAACATGAGGTCAAAAAGTGAACTTGGTTAGTGTTATTGTGGCTACGCACAGAAGAGACGCCGAACTGTCGTTGGCACTTGAATCAGTAGCATCACAGACTTATGCGAATGTTGAGCTTGTTATTATTGATGATAATGGGGATGAAAAATGGAATGCCAAGGTTGAGGCAACTGTAAGTTCTCTAAAAAAAAGGTATCAAAAGATGCCCATCACACTTATAACAAATCCAATTAATTTGGGATCTGCGAAGACCAGAAATGTCGGAATAGAAAATGCCAAAGGAAAATATGTAACTTTTCTGGACGACGACGATGTTTATCTTCCTGATAAAGTCAAGAACCAGGTTGAGTTCATGGCGCGTGGTAACTATGATTATTCAATTACTGACTTGATCCTCTATAACAAAAAAGGAAAGAAGGTCGACAGACGCACGAGGTCCTACATTAATGATACTTCGGCAGATGCTTTGAAGGTGTATCATTTGAAGTATCATATGACGGGAACAGATACTATGATGTTCAAAAGCGAGTATTTGCGGCAGATCGGAGGTTTTGCCCCCATTGACATTGGCGACGAATTCTATCTTATGGAGAGGGCAATCGATGGCGGCGGGATGTTTGGTTATCTTCCCG
>CAZBYU010000203.1:0-3097 GCA_964496235.1 uncultured Oscillospiraceae bacterium
TGAAGTTGAGCCAGTAGACATAGCCCTTCGCCGCAGTCTCTTCGGCGGCGGGAGCGGTTGCTTCCTCGGCAGGAGCGGTCTTTTCTGCGGGGGCTGCGGACTGACCGCAGGCGCACAGAGCGAAGACCATGCACAGTGCGAGAAGCATTGCAAGAATCTTTTTCATTTGAAACTTACTCCTTAATAGATTTTTTGTCCCGTAGCGACGTGCAATCGCGCGGGCTTGGTATCTTCACATTCACATCGAATGAGAAAATCATAAAATATCGTTGCCGGACGGAGGCTCTCCGTCCACACAGCTCTTTTCACACGGAAAAGACTCCGATCAAAGTTCTCTGACCGACCCGCCCTTTCGCAAACGCGCCTCGACACAGACGTGCTTTGCCTCGCCACGTCCGTCGAGCATGTCGAGCAGGATATGCACGGCCTCGCGTCCCATGGTCTCTGCCGGTTGCACCATGGTTGTAAGCGTGGGCGAGGCAAACTCCGACACGGTCAAGCCGTCAATCGCTATCACCGACACGTCACCCGGCACTGAAAGCCCGTTATCCTCCAGAGCCTTCATCGCCGCCATCGCCGTCGTATCGGACAGCATCATCAGCGCGGTGAAGTCCGCGCCGCTTCGCGCCAGTGCCGCCGCGCCGTCATAGCTCTCCGGCATTTCAAAGCACCCGCCTGTTTCCACAAGCAACGCAGGGTCAAACTCAATGCCGTTATCGCGTAACGCCGCGCGATAGCCGTTGTATCTCAGCTCACTTATCGAGCGGTCGTTGCACCCCGGCACTATTGCCGCTATGCGCCGATGACCGAGCTTTATCAAATACTCCACGGCGCGGTATGCCGTGGCATAATCGTCAATGGATACGGAGGAATAATCCCCTTCGTCAAGAGTGCCGAAGCAGTTTGTGAACGTGCAGCACACATAGGGTACACCCACCAGTGCCAGCTCCGCCGGGGTATAATCGAATCTCCCGCCGAGAAAGATAAGCCCGCGTAGCTTTTTCTCGCGCTCCAGTATCGCGCCCGCCTTTACCTCGTCCGCGTCCGAGTCTATAAAGTGAAGCACCATGGTGCTTCCGCTCTGCTCTATCTCGCGCGACACGGTTTTCAAAAGCTCTGCGAAGAATAGGTTCCCCATTCCGCGCACTATCACGCCTATCGCGTCCGACCGGCTTTTCACCAGGTCACGCGCACTGTTGTTGGGGATATAGCCGCTCTCCTCCACGACGCGGCGCACACTGCGCCTCACCTCGTCGCTCACGTCGGGTCGGTCATTCAACACGCGCGACACCGTACTCACGCTCACGCCGCATACCTTGGCAATGTCCTTAATCGTCATTTTCTTCTCCTTGCTCAAAGTATACCCGCATTCGCGTCCCGGCGAACTTACTCATTCGGTTTCTCTCCGTTTTTCTATCCGAAACCGTTACCGGAAACGTTCCCGGGAACGTTTCCGAACTCTTTGTGGTTAAATATTATCAAGCCCCGGACACAAAGTCAACACGTCCGGGGCGAACTTTTTTATCTTTGTAGACTTGTACAAATTGGGAGGGTCGTTTTTGAACAATATGACAAGAGAAACGTCCCCTTAAATTGCCCTCAACTTTTCCGCCTCCACCCCCGATTCAAACGCCTACCTCGTTGCCGACAGCTTCGCCGACTTTTTCAAAGCAATACAACGCTGACCCTAATAGCAATCACGCTCTCGCCTTTCGGCGAGAGCGTGATTATTTCTGATTTCTAATTACTCCACGTCTACGTCCAGCCCAAGCTCACGCGGCAAAAACCGCGGGCAGACGTTTTCCGACACGGTTATTACGGACGCGGCAAGGCGCGTTCCGATCTCAACCGCCTCGCGCATGCTCTTGTTGTACGTCAGTCCCACGGCAACCCCCGCGCAGAACGCGTCGCCCGCGCCGGTGGTGTCGCGCACGTTGACAAGACGCGCAGGGTAGACCCCCTTGTCGCCGTTCATGTCGGCGTAAACCGCACCCTTTGACCCAACCGTCACCACCATGGAGGGGATTTTCGCGCTCACGACGCGGCGGGAAAGCTCATCGCACAGCTCCTCGGGTGTGAGACTCGCGAGATCACACACAAAGAGTATCCCCGCCTCCTCGACGTTGCACACAAAGCAGTCAATGCTCTGCAAAAAGTCGCGTCGCTGTGTGGCAATGCTCATGTTCGCAACGACTGCGTACACGCGCTTGTTGTACTTCTCCGCAAAGCGGAAAATGCTTTTTATAATCTCCTTGTCGAGGTCAATTTCGACGATGATACTGTCACAGTCGGCAAAAATCTCATCACCATGCTTCTCTATCATCTCCACCATCGCGCTCATATCCGGGCGTTTGGAGATTGATGCTACTGCGTCTCCCGTCTCGTCGAACACAACCAGCCACATGCCCATGCCGTTCGGCACAGCGGGTACAAAGCGCGTGTCCACCTTGTGGTTGTTCAGCTTGCGTAGAACCTCCGCACCCTCCGGGGTGTCGTCCACCATGCTCACGAAGCGCGGACGAAGCTCCAGATTTGCGATGTCCTCTGCCACATTGCGTCCCACACCGCCATGCACGAACTCCACATGCCCCGCATTGCGTCCGCCGGGGATATAAATATCATCTGGAAAGCCCTTAATGTCCACAAATACATTGCCCACAACCGCAATTGCCATCGTTCTGCCCTCTTTTCTTCTGTTCGGACGGGAGTTGAACACCTACCGTCCGACTAAATTCTCATAATCTCGCCTTACTGTTCCGATTATAACCTATTTTGACACACCGCACAAGTACAAAAGATTCGCGCCGAGCGGATTCCCGCTCGGCGCGATTATGGGTTTTGGTTTATACGATTCTCTTGTCTCTCACCTGTGCGTCGTAGTGCTTGTTCAAAAGCGGTCTGATGACGTAATAGATAAGCTTATTCTCGCCGTTGAACATATACAGCGCGAACGTGGCAACAAAGCCGATAAGCGCGATGACAACGACCTTGCCGATGAGCTTCATAAGAAAGCCGAGAAATTTTTTCATGTTCTATGCCCTGTCCTTTCTCAGTATGCCATGGAGTCGTCGAACTCCACGATGGTCGGGTCGAGCGG
>CAZBYU010000204.1:0-3092 GCA_964496235.1 uncultured Oscillospiraceae bacterium
CCATAAGGGTATCAAGGGTTCGAATCCCTTCTTCTCCGCCACGTAAGCACGATGGTTTTGATACAAAACCATCGTGCTTTCTATTTGAAACAAGTATAATCATCTGGTATAATCAATTCAACTCAGCAAACCGGAATCTGACAAAAGAGTGTGACTGCATGAAAAAGAAAATAATCATCGGCATTTGCATTTTGTCGGCACTCACTTGCTTAATACCCACACGTATGCATTTAGAAGATGGCGATACAGTTGTGTATAAGGCTGTTTTGTATGAGGTTGAAGATGTGCATATAATAGGTGCAGAAGATATAGAAGATGAATATCTCGAAAGAACAACTGTAAAAATCCTTGGCATTGAAGTCTATAATAATGTTGAGTAAATTCCGGTTTAGCTAACAGGCAGGCATGGTTTTACTTTTTTCACTATGGTTTGTTTTTGAGCAAAGCCAAATGAAACCATTTGAAACCGTATTATTTTTATCAAATGTTGCCACGTACGAGTGGTTTTACCCCCGCTCCAAAGCGACAACTCATTAGAGTCGTCGCTTCAGCTTGTCAGCTTCGTTAGAATCAAAGCGTTCCTTTGCGGCAAGGAGGTTGTTCTTTGCCTAACACAATTTCGGGAAACCTCTTTGGATCTTACCTGCACTCTTCTTCTCTTTGACCACATAGTCTATTTAGATATTTATAATTACCTCTTTCATAGCCTTGCTCCCCTCACAGCTTCTCTGCGAACTCGGCAATGGCGGCAAGGCCCTTTATTAGCGTGTCGGTGTCGCTGGCATAGCCTACGCGGAAGGACTTGGGCTGTTCAAAGCAGTCACCCGGTGTGACGAACGCGCCGGTATCGTGATACATCTTTATACAAAAGTCGTAGGACGGCACATCGTAATCATAGTAAACGAGTGCGGTCGTACCCGCCTCGGGCTTGGTGTAGCGGAAATGCGGGTGTTCCGCCACCCACGCGTCGAGTATTGCGAGGTTGTCGCGCACTATCTTGCAATTACGCGCAAGCATGGCATCTTTGTGGCGCAGTGCCACAGCGGCAACGGTCTCATCGAACATGCCGCAACTTATAAGGTCGTAGTCGCGGTGGGAAAGAAGCGCGTTTTTGACCTCTTCATCGTGCGTGGCGATCCAACCGAGTCTAAGCCCCGCAAGTGAAAACACCTTCGACATGCTACTGACGGATATACCCTTTTCGTAAAGGTCGGCAATCGACTCACTCCACTCGTCCGTCTGAGTTAGATGGCGGTAGACCTCGTCGCAAAGAATATGCGCACCGACGGAACGCGCGATCTCCACTATCTCACGCAGTGCATCATTGCTCATGAGTGCACCGGTGGGGTTGTTAGGGTTGTTTATACATATCAGCTTTGTTCCCGGCACAGCGAGTGCGCGAAGCTCATCAAGGTCGACGTGATAGCCGTTTTCCTGCTTCAGATGCATCACTGCTAAGTCTGCGCCGATGGATTCGGGAATTGAGTAAAGCTGTTGATAGGTCGGCATAATGCTGATGACGCGCTCACCGGGGCTGATCAATGAGCAGAACACATGGTGGTTCGCGCCCGCCGCACCGTGAGTGGGAACGACGTTCTCCGGTTTTATCGTCTTGTAGAGCGAAGCAATACCCTGCAAAAATTCCGGTTTGCCGAAAATGTCACCATAGGTGAGTCTCTTCGCGGAAAACTCGCGCAAAAACGCATCCTTGTCCTCCCCGGCAAGCTCAAAAAGCTCATCGAGTGACACGGAATCGACGCAGGTCTCCGCAATGTTATACCGCGCTCCCTCCTCATACTCGTTCATCCACTCTTCAACCGCAAAAGGCTTGATGTACATTGCTTTTCCTCCTGAAATTATAATAATATAGAACACTGTAAAAGCCGACGCAAGCGAACCATGCCCGCCAAAAAGAAAAACGGCATCCGCACCCAAGACTTATCAGGCGCATTGCGCCCGAACACCTACGTCTTAGGTCGGATGCCATTATCCTCTCACCCGGTGATGAGAGAAGCATATTTATTCAGCTTGTTGTCAGTATAGCCGAAAAAGCATCATGTGTCAAGAGGGGGACCGGTTCGTGGTCTGTGTATATCCGGTCATTTTTGGGTTATCATCACCTAATAATGCCCCATATTTACATGTTGAAGCATTTTGTTGAACAGATCGGATTTATCCCACTCCTATGCTTTTGAGATATTCGTCGTACTCATACGGTATGCCGATGTCGTAGTTTTTGCAGTAATGGAGAAATTCATAAGGGAATGTAAATTCCCCATCCCAAAACATACCCGCGTGTAGCTTCTCTCCCGTGAAAACATCTTTAGAGGGGAGCGAGGTTAATCCATACTCGACAGATTGAACATGCTGAATTACTAATTCCTTGGGTAGAGCATTTTTGAACTTCTTATACTCATCGAAGTTTTCGTTGCATGGTGTTGTATAAGGCAACTCTGTAAAGAAGCCGAATTTCATACTCATTTTCTCCTGCCTTTCTGATTGGGGTAGTACATCACCATTTTACCTTGCCCATCATCACCAATATAAAAACTCCCATCTTGGCATATAAACAACGTATCATTCGGCACTTTAACCGTAACGCCCAGAGTGTTTGCAAGCTCCTCTGCAGTCTTTAGTAGTTTCCGAGAAATACATTACGAAAAGAGACATGTTATCATATATAGGCATCTAGGCAGTTATTATTACACTGCAATTCTTGGGGTTTATCAAATTATTTCGGCATACGGTTTTCCGCAGAATTGCGTCAACCGTTTATTAAAACTCTTCATATTGCAGAGCATATGCCCTTATATGCCACCCCCGGCGCGTTGCGCCGGGGGTGAAAGTATCATATCAATGTCATCATATCAACATATCAACAAATTACCACATCAGTTCAAGAAGTCTCTCAGCTTTTTCGAGCGGCTGGGGTGGCGGAGCTTGCGGAGGGCTTTTGCCTCGATTTGACGGATGCGTTCACGCGTGACGTTGAACTCCTTGCCAACCTCCTCGAGGGTGCGGGTGCGACCGTCGACTATGCCGAAGCGCAGCTCCAGCACCTTTTTCTCACGCGGTGCAAGAGTGTCGAGAAC
>CAZBYU010000205.1:0-3033 GCA_964496235.1 uncultured Oscillospiraceae bacterium
CGTCGCACTCGATAACGGCGTATTCCTTGCGGCATCTGCCGGTGAGTGTGGAGTTCATGACGAACTCGGTCGTTATCCCGCTGATAAGATTTGCGCCCGAGCGGTTGGCGAAATAGCTCTTGCCCTCGTCGGCAAAGGCCGCCTCTATCATGCGTGCGCCGGTGGTTTTGCCGTTCGTTCCGGTTATGGCAACAACCTTTACGTTCTTCGCCAGTGCCTGCAAAAGGTTCGGACAGATCTTCAGCGCGTACCGCCCCGGCATGGCCGTGCCGCCCCTGTGGAGCAGACGCGACACCCATCTCAACGCCTTGCACAGCGCGATTGCCAACACAACTTTTATTTTCATAGCCTCTTCTCCTGACTGCGATATCATATAAAACACTTTATTATACCACAATTACAAGAAAAACAAAGAGGGAATTTAGGCGGGTCGAGGCACGAAAACACTCCCGCAACACCCCTCGCCCCCGCAGGCGTGGGTATCACACCTACCTGCACCTGTGACGCCGCCTGTGCCGAGGGCGCGATGAGGACGGAGTGCAGCGCGTCCGCGCTCAACGCCATCGACGACACACCCGACGCAAGCGAGCCGGAGACACTCACCAATGCCACAGTGAGCAATATCGAAAAACTGTTCACGTCGGGCTATTGGGAAATCAAGCTGATTGAGGACATCAGCGGCATTACCGCCGGTCTCACAGCAGGCGGAGTTACCACAACAACGCTCGACCTCGACAGTCATGCTCTGACAAGCTCCACTCTCTTCACTAATTCCACAAAAGATGTAAGCCTTGCGATTAAAAACGGCACTATTTCAGATAGTTCGCGCGTAAATTATTTCACCGGCGGCAACAGCTCCATTACCAATGTGACAATGAATTCCGTCAATCTGTCTATCTACGGTAGCTCTGTGCTCACACCCGATGGCGTCAATTATACAGGCGAAAAAGGTGCAGTATGAAGCCCTGCTAAAGCAAATAGACAGAATAAACCGCACACAAAAGGATTCTCTCCTTGCCACGGGCGACGAGGCACGAGGCAAGCTGTGGTTGGGCTGTTCGTGCTGTCGATGAGCCTCGGCAAAGGTCTTCTCGCGCTCATCAAACGCCGTGGGGAATACTGACACCTGGCGCAATGAAAATTAAATATACAAAAACGCAGAGCGCGAAAATCCACCGCGCTCTGCGTTGCTTTATATTCACTTTTTCACCCGCCGAGGAGGTTGATTATTCCGCTTATGCCAACGCCGACGTAGACGATGTTTTTAAGCATCTGTCCGTTCACTCGCTCGACTATCTTATTGGCGATAAAAAGCCCCATACCGACGCAGACAATGCACACGAGGATAAGCGGAAGCTCCGCAGAGCTTATTATCCCGCTTTTCACCCGGAGAAACGTGTTGGAGACGAGATTTACGCAGAAAAGCAGCTCCGTCGTGCCGAGGAATTCCTCCTTGCTGTCGGTATGCGAGATGAAATACAGCACCATCAGCGGACCGCCCACGGCGAAAAGCCCACTGCACGCCCCCGAAAACGCCCACGCCGCCACGCACAGCGGCGCGTTCCACTCCTTGACCTCTTTTTTCGACAGGAGAAAGTGATAAAGCGTCAGGCAAATCAAAAAGCCGCCGAAAACGCGCTTTAACACCGCCTGGTCCAGCCGTGTGCCGAAGCGTATAGCCAGTGCGGAACACCCGGCGTACACCAAAAGCGGCAATAGCATCTTTTTCACGTTGACGTGCTTTCTGTAGCGTATGACCATCAACAGCGTCAACGCCAAGCTCACCGCGCCGGATATGCCCGCGGCGCGGGTCATCGGAAAATAGTGCGGCAGAGCCATCATGCTGAGTATGCCCGCGCCGAAGCCGCACACGCCCTGTGCAAGCCCCGCCAGCACCGTCACAAAACATATGAGGATATATCCCGCCGTCATATGCCGCGCCGCCCTTCCGTCACAGCTCCCAGCAGTCGTAGAGACTGCGCGTGATGCACTCCGACGCCTCTTTGAGCGCGGGGAGATATTTCAACAGTCTGTTCGGGTCTGCCACGCCTATAAGCCCGCTGAACGACAGCGACGCTATTATAGTCCCCTCCTTGTCGCGCACCGGCACGGCGATGCAGCTGCCGTTTATGGATGACTCCTGAAAATCTATGGCATAGCCGTTTTCCGCCGTGCGTTTAAGCTCTGCGCGGTAAAGCTCGGGGTCTGTTATCGTGAAGGGAGTGAGAGCCTCCATGTGGTGGGTGTTTATCATCTGCTCAACCAGCGCGTCGGGCAACTCGCACAACAGTATCTTGCCGCCGCCGCAGGCATAGTACGGCAGAGCCGAATGAAGCGGCGGAACATAGTTTATTATGCTCTTGGTCAAAGACTGTTGCAATATCACGCAATCCGAGCCGTCGCGCACAATGAGATTCATTGCAAGCCCGTGATGCGCGGTGCAATCCTCCATCACAAACTTCGCCGCGTCAGATAGTGCGAGGTGGAAGTTATTTCGCTCCGTCACAAAGCTGAGCTTTTGCCCGGTGATATACCGGTCATCCTCCATCTGATAGACCCAGCCCGTCTTTTCCAGCGTTTTGAGTATGCGGAAGGATGTCGATGGGTTTAGCCCGCACTGCTTTGCGATAGCGTTGACACCCATAGGGGTCTTGCTCGTCCGCAAAAGGTCAAGCACGCCCATCGCGCTCTCCACCATCTTTATGGTTTCGACCTTGTTTGCCTTGCCACTGTCCATTGTTTTTCCCTCTCCACTTCCAAGCAGACACAAGCCGTTCCCATTCCGTCTGCTTATTCGTAATAGCCATTTCAACTCTTTAGTTTACGCCTATAGCGTTTTTTTGTCAACTCGCGTAACGTCAGGAAAATCTTGTTCTGTTAATTTTCACAAATACAAACTTAAAAAATTGGCGGTGTCTACAAAATTCGGTTTTTTGCCGAAAAATACGTTGACATCAAAAATAAATAGGTCTAATATGTTTTCGGAATGGTTATTCCGAAATACTGATATAATTAAGGAGTCTTGAAAATGGC
>CAZBYU010000206.1:0-2808 GCA_964496235.1 uncultured Oscillospiraceae bacterium
TCGATGGCGTGTGCGCATTCCTCGTTAGTCAGCAGTGTCTCGTACATCTTCTCGCCGTGACGGATGCCGATGACCTTGATCTTCCCCTTGTCGCCGCCGAACAGCTCGCAGACTGCCTCCGCCTGAGTTTGGATAGTGCATGCGGGTGCTTTTTGGACAAGAATATCCCCCGGATCGCCGTGTTCGAATGCAAACAGCACGAGATCGACCGCCTCGTCGAGCGACATTATAAATCTCGTCATGGTCGGCTCGGTCAGAGTGATGGGGTTGCCGCCTCTGATCTGATCTATCCACAGCGGAATGACCGATCCGCGCGAGCACATGACATTGCCGTAGCGGGTGCAACAGATCTTGGTCGCATTCGTGGTACGAGCCTTTGCGACGATGACCTTCTCCATCATCGCCTTGGATGTACCCATCGCATTGACCGGATACGCTGCCTTGTCGGTTGACAGGCAGACAACATTCTTGACCCCTGCTTCAATTGCGGCGGTCAGCACATTTTCAGTGCCCAAGACATTGGTCTTGACCGCCTCGATCGGAAAAAATTCGCAGGACGGCACCTGCTTTAGGGCGGCAGCGTGGAAAATATAGTCCACCCCGTGCATGGCGTTCTTCACCGATTGCAGATCGCGAACATCGCCGATGTAAAATTTGATCTTCTCTGCCACCTCGGGCATCCTCGCCTGAAATTCGTGTCGCATATCGTCCTGCTTTTTCTCGTCACGAGAAAAAACTCGTATCTCCCCAATATCCGTCCGTAAAAATCGGTTCAATACCGCATTCCCGAACGACCCCGTCCCCCCGGTGATCAGGAGGGTTTTATTTGTGAATAAATTATTTTTCATCTTTTTCTTTTTTCTCCCTGCGTGGTATCATCTCCAAGATCAGTCTCGGATCCATTGCTTTCAATATGATCTTCGCTGTCGGTCTTATAGGTCTCATAAAGAGGCAAAGCAAGAAATTGGTAAAAAACTGCGTTGCGACAGACGCGGTTGCCGCACCGCAAGCTCCGCATATCGGTATCAATACAGCATTGCCGACAACATTGAGCACTGCGCCCGACAAGTTGATCTTCCAAAGGTGTTTTTGTTTTTCTTCCGCCAATATCCATATGTTGCGCACAGATCCCATATATGAAAATGCGGAATACCATGTTATGATCTGCAATATCGGGATCGACGGTCGGTAAGCCTCGCCGTACAAAAGCAAAACGATCGGTCTTGCAAGCAGTGTAAGCACTATGCTCTGTGCAAGCCCCATGTAGATGATCACCGAATAAAGTCTCGACATGTTTCTCTCAAATTCGGGACTGTCTTTCCGCTTGCTCTCAAGTATGAGCGGACGCATCGAATCGATAACTGCGGCAAAAACGAAGCTTGACAGTGCGGCACATGTTGCCGCAGTCGAGTAATATCCGTTTTCCTCATTGCCGATCATCATTTTGATCATGATCTTATCGGTCTGCGAGAAGATCGTCGTCATCATGCTCGACACGATATAGTACTTGCTTGTCGAGAAAAGCTCCTTGGCAAGGTGCGGCGAAAAGGTCAATCGCTGTCCTCCGAGCCTTCCATATAAAACAAGCAGTGCTATCGTGATCAAAAGATAATCGAGTGCGTTGGTCAGTGCGAACCAATATATGCTCTTTTGCGTGATCAGCAGAAAGACTCTGTACAATGCCACGATCGTGTATGCGGCAAGCGCGACGAGCGATGTGTATTTGGACAGCAGTTTCGCCTGATACCAGTACTCGATCATCTCGGACATCTGAAAAAAGAGCGTAATGCTGTACAATGCACACACGATCAGCGTATCTCTCTCGCCTGCATTGACGATCGACACGAATGCGATGCATCCGCCGATGCAAACAATACTTGATGTCATGCTCATAACGAGTGATGTGCCGACTGTTTTTCCCTCGCGTTCGGGGTGTGATATGATCTGCTCCACAAAGATATTCCGCAGTCCAAGCTGCGCAAGCGGAAGAACGAACGCAATAAGTGAGGTCGCGTAACTGATAAGTCCGTAATTCGACGGCCCCAAATAACGCGCCGATATCGTTCCTATCACCAACGAGATCAACGATTGCGCGATCTTGCATGCAACTATCCACGTCGCATTCCGAAACACGCTCCTCTTACTCATCCCCATGCGTTTCTCTCTCCCTTTATCAAATCAGCCAAGCGAAAAACCGCCTGTTGCCCACCGCACGCCACGTGGAGGCTTTGAGCTTGTGCGGCTACCCACCCCGAAGGGTGAGCGTTTGTTTTATTCGGTGATCATTTTTCCGTCTGCACCAAATGTGTAGTTGCCTGCCGGAAGCAGTCCGTTTGTGTATGTGATATACTTTGTGCAACTCTTTACTGCTGTCAGTGTACTACCGGTAATGTAGTAATAATTTCCTTCTTCATCCTGTACAAGACCTGCATATGTGGGCACATTATCTACATAGTAGCGAATCTCCCCATCCGAGTCCTGACGGATTCCCTGCTCGAAGACAAGTTTTCCATCAGCACCAAATGTGTAGTTGCCTGCCGGAAGCAGTCCGTTTGTGTATGTGATATACTTTGTGCAACTCTTTACTGCTGTCAGTGTACTACCGGTAATGTAGTAATAATTTCCTTCTTCATCCTGTACAAGACCTGCATATGTGGGCACATTATCTACATAGTAGCGAATCTCCCCATCCGAGTCCTGACGGATTCCCTGCTCGAAGACAAGTTTTCCATCAGCACCAAATGTGTAGTTGTCTGCCGGAAGCAGTCCGTTTGTGTATGTGATATACTTTGTGCAACTCTTTACTGC
>CAZBYU010000206.1:2908-3019 GCA_964496235.1 uncultured Oscillospiraceae bacterium
CTGACGGATTCCCTGCTCGAAGACAAGTTTTCCATCAGCACCAAATGTGTAGTTGCCTGCCGGAAGCAGTCCGTTTGTGTATGTGATATACTTTGTGCAACTCTTTACTGC
>CAZBYU010000207.1:0-2972 GCA_964496235.1 uncultured Oscillospiraceae bacterium
CGCGTTTAGAGCATCGTTTTGCTCCATCTGTGCGAGTATACAGTCGAAAATTGCTCGCTTATTCTCATAATGCTTATATAACGAGCTTTTTGTCATGCCAAGCTCACCGGCGATGTCGCTTACCGACACAGCCTCATATCCCTTTTGTGCAAACAGTGCCAGTGCTGTCAGCAGTATTTTTTCTTTTGTCGCTTTCATATTACCCTCCACGGAAAAATGAAGTGAGCGTTCGTTCGCTACAATTGCACTGTAGCGAACGAACGTACACTTGTCAAGGCTTTTTCATGAAAAAGGTCAGCGATTCTTTTGAATCGCCGACCTTTAATTGAATTGAAACTTAAATATTACTCTTCAATGGGGTATACGCAAAGCTCCACGTCGCTCTTCGGGAAGGATACGCAGGGGTGGATCCATCCGAACTTTGCATCTGCAAGACGTCGACCGTCCGCGTCGTCGGGAATGTAGACATCGCCGCTGACGAGCTTGGAGTGGCACCAGCCACATTCGCCGCTACGGCAGTGAGACGGAGCTTTTATTCCCGCGCGTTCCATAGCCCAAAGAAGGGATTCCTCGCCAAAGCATGCTATCGTCTGCTTCTCGCCGCGGATATCAACGGTGAGCTTGAATTCCTTGCCCTTTGCCTCGGCAGGGAAGTCGGCGTTGTTTGCCGCACCCAGATAGTCGCCGGACATTTCCATGCGATAACGACGCTTGGGCAGACCGAGCTTCACCATTTCGCCTTCTTCAAAGGTGTACATCGCCTTCGGACCGCACATGAATACGGAGTAATCGCCCTCGGGAGCGTATTTCTTTATAAGCTCTGCGGTGATGAAGCCATGTTCGTAGCCCGCTTTCTCCTCGTGTGAAAGAATGTGTACGACCTTTACACGACCGTTGGAACGCGTGGCAACGGCTTCGATCTCATCCTTGAGGAGAATACCGTCTGCGGTGCGGCTACCGTAAAGAATGGTCATGTCGAAGTCTTCAATGCCGTCGGCAATGGCAGATGCCATGGAATAAAACGGGGTGATGCCTGAACCGCCGGCAATGGCGATGACATGTTTTGCGTCACGCAGGTTCTGATAATAGAAATCACCGAGAGGACCGCTTATATCGACCTCGTCGCCCTCTTTCCACGTGGTGAGTATGTGCTTGGAGGCGTAGGACGGATTCGTCAGCTTGATGGTGAGAGTATAGCTGGTGTTCTCCGTGCCGAGTGCGTCCTTGGGATTGGAGCGAATGGTGTACGGCTTGTTGACGAGTGCGCCGTCAATGTTGAGCGCGACGGAAACATACTGGCTTGCGCGGAAGTATGCCATCTTCGTTGTTCCCTTGTCGGCGTTGGGGACGAGCGTGAAGCTCTTCGCATCGCCATGGTCAACGACCTTTGCGATTTTCACATGCTGCACTGCGGGGTGAAGGCTCTTTGCGAGAACATTGGCGTTGAACACGGACTGGGGGATAGTCGCGGGGGCGGCTTCAATATGCTTCAGTCTTGTTTTCACTTCGCCGAGGAACGGGAATGGGGTAAGTCCTTTGAGACCTTTTCTCGAATAGTTGTACTTGCTCATCTTATTTGCCCTCCTTCATGTCCTCAAGCATGTATCTTGCCTGCTCGGAGCCGGACAGATACGCCTGAGAGTAGCCGTCCATCTGTGTGCCGTGACCGCCGACGAAGCGCAGACCCTTTATGTTATAGTCTTCGTGATGTCCGCACTGTACGCGCGGGAACATGCCGTCCCACGTCGCGGGGAGATAGCCGTAAACGTCGCCGCGCGGAGTGCCGAGGTAACGCGCCCAGGTGACAGGGGAGGCGACAACGATCTCTTCAATGTGGCTTTGCAGGTCGCAACCGGTGACCTCTTCGTAGCGTTCCACGGATTCGCGTGCCACGCGGTCTTTAATCTTGAAGTATTCTTCCTCGGTGACATCCTTGAACGGATCGCCGGTGTAGAACTTACTCAGTTGCAGGAATGCACGACCCTTGCCCGCCGCATCGGGGAGGGCGTTGGTAAGCACGGTGCAGGTGATGTCCTTATGCGTGTCGAGAGAGTCGGATGCGAGGAACTGCTCGTGGTTGTCGGGGCTGTAGCGCATAAAGGTGTCGTAGTTTTTCAGCCCTATCTCCTCGGCGGACGCGTCAAGACCGAGATAGATCGTGAACGCCGCCTGAGCCAGTCTCTGTGCGTTCATCTTCTTCTTTTCATACTCGGGTACTTCGTTTTTGTCCACCATGCGGTCGTAAACCACATGCGGCATGAGGTTGGAGATAACATAGGAACACTCGATGTACTTGCCGCCGGCAAGCTGAACGCCCTTGACCTCGCCGCCGCGAATGTCGATTTTTTCAACCGTGGTGTTGTACCAGATGTCGCCGCCAAGCTCACGGATCTTCGCATCGAACGCGAGGGAGATCTCGTGAGAGCGGTTCTTTGCAAACCAAGGAAGCTGTGTGAGGTAAACGTAAGTCATGAAAACATAGGGGGCAAAGCTCATCTCCGTGGAGTCTGCGGCGACGTAAGTCCAGTAGGACTCGAAGATCTGACGTGCCTTGTCGGGTACACCGATCTTGCGTAGCATTTCATCACACGGCTGAGGAACAAGGCACATAAGGTCGTAGTATTTCAGCATCATTTCGACCTTCTGCAGACCCTCCGGTTCGTTGTTGCGCTCAGAGAGCCATTCAACACCGTCAACCAGCATGCGACCAAGCTCCAGCACCGTGGTCATAGACTCGCGGCTACCGGGTACGGCGCGTTCCATCTCGTCGATGAACGCCTGCACACCTGCCGGCATGGCGACGTTGAAGCCGCCCTCGTCTGTGGCGATGGAGGCAAAGCTTTCGTTTGCACTGCACCATTCAACGTCCAGTCCGTAATGATCCTCCAACAGCTGGCGCACCGCGCCGCGCTTGCCTTCACCCTCGCCGGTGCCCATCTGGCACATCTCATGCAGGGTGGCCTCAAATTCAT
>CAZBYU010000208.1:0-2968 GCA_964496235.1 uncultured Oscillospiraceae bacterium
GTCTAGGGCATCAATATTGGTAAATCCGAGGACAAATGACGGAGAATACACAAAATACAGCTTTCCATCCAAAACGATGGAGTATATGGTCAGCGGGAAACCGATAGTTATGTATAAGCTCGACGGCATTCCGGATGAATATGACGAATATCTTAACTACGCTTGCGTTTCAAGTCCCGAGTATGCAGGCTTAAGAGATGCTATTGTTAGTACTATCAGCAATTACAATCAATCACTCTTGAAAGCAAAAAAAGCGAGAGAGTTCGTTTTGAAAAACAAAAACTCAAAAATACAAGCCGAGAAAATATTAAGAATGATAAGGGATGACTGATGACTTTT
Organism: uncultured Oscillospiraceae bacterium; assembly: GCA_964496235.1. Classification (GTDB taxonomy): domain Bacteria; phylum Bacillota; class Clostridia; order Oscillospirales; family Oscillospiraceae; genus Limivicinus. The sequence continues at coordinate 340 of CAZBYU010000208.1, forward strand.
AATAAAAGGGAAAAACATGAGGCACATTAAATGGGAATAATCTTATCTGTTTTGTTTTTTTTTATCGCTTATATCGCTTATAACAGTGATCAAAAGAAATTAACTCCAACCTTTGTTTTTGCGCTTTTATGGGGAGCTATAATGCTGGCTGAAAGCCTTCATTTGTTTGGTCTCTACAAAAGCAATTTGATTACATATGGTGTCATCGCAGCAGGTGTAGTTTCTTTCGCAACGGGTGATTGGTTGTTTAGACATGTTACCGTAGTTTTGGGAAAACAAAACGTCAATGAGGTCAATATGCCATTGTTCACCTTTTTCATGGCGGGCACTATATTGCTGCTTTGGAAACCGGCATTTTCAAATGCAGTTTTGCTTATGTCCGGTAAATTAACATTTGGAACAATACGCAGTTCGTTTGATAATCCTTACACAAGCTCACTTATACAGGTACTGTATAACTATGTTGCACTGCCCTTTTCAATTGCATGTCTCTCGATCGTTTCCGTTATGTTGATGACGCCTTCAGCCAAGAATAAATACATATCCTTTTTGCTGACTCTTTTAGTGATAATTGAACGGATATTAATAGACGCGGGAAGAGGAATGCTTCTCTATTTTTTTGTAATGCTCTTTTTTTCTTATGAACTTTTCGGTAAAGGGAAAGGAGCGGTTGTCGTTCAGAAAAAAAGAAAAAAACTAATCTATATTTCTTTTTTGATTATTGTTGCGGCATATGTTACGATATCATCGTTTAGAAGCGGCGGACTCTCGGGGTTTACTAAGCAGGTGTACATTTACATCTGTGGATGTGTCCCGTTCCTGAACAATAACCTGCAAAATGTTATTGAAGAAAAAGTGATTTTATTTGGCACCGGAGGAATGCATGGCCCCTTGCAGTTTCTGTTTACAATGATCGAGAATGTCGGAATTGCAGGTTACCCCGACTTTATGCAACAGGCGGATATTTGGTATAATAATTCGTTGCTTCCTAACTATATTGCCCCATCGACAACATTTAATGCGTATGCAACGGCTTTTTATAATGTGTATTTGGACGGAGGTATTGTTACCGTTTTTTTAGAGATGCTGTTGTATGGTGCCTTTGCAAGATGTTCTTTTAATATGATAAAAACACAGCCAAATAATCAAAGAGCAAGGACTGTATATTTGTTTGTGATTTACGGTTTGGTTTTTTCTTTTATTAGATTTCAATTTTCGTTATCCAGAAATTTTCTTTGTTTTATCTATATCTTTGTTGTTGTTAGTAGAAAGAGGTTGACAAATGAAAATTGTTCAAATTAACACTGTATATGAAAAAGGAAGCACCGGCAAAATTGTGGCAGGAATTCAAGCTGAGTCGATTAGACGTGGTCATCAAAATATAGTGGCGTATCGTTACTCTCAAGGAGAATCAGCTGACAATGTCTACTACATAAGTACATGGCTTGATTGCCATATCCATAATAGAATTGCTAAATATACACATAGGTCAGGATTTTATTCTTTCCATAAAACCGCAGAGTTTATCAAATATCTTAAAAAGCTCCAACCTGATGTTGTTCACATCCATAACTTACATGGATCCTATATTAATATCACTAAGTTGTTCGGCTTCTTAAGAGAAAACAGAATAAAAACCGTTTGGACTTTTCATGATTGTTGGCCTTTTACGGGATATTGTCCTTACTTTGAAATCTCACATTGCGAGCAATGGCACAGTGGCTGTGGACACTGTCTTTATGGGACAAACATGTTAAACAAGAAAAGTGCCGCACGGAACCTGCAAGCTAAAAAGGGTATGATCCGTGCAGTAGATTTAACGGTGGTTGTTCCCTCGAAATGGATGGAGTCGTTGGCAAAGAATAGCTTCTATTCAAAGTCTGATATAAGATTAATTCCCAACGGTATTGATTTGAGTGTGTTTTATCCGATTCAATCTGACATAAGAATAAAACATGGTATTTCGCAAACAAAACACATATTGCTCGGAGTGGCAACTGTGTGGAACGAGAGAAAAGGAATGGATGTTTTTTCAGAACTAGCGAGACGTCTTGATCAAAGCACTTTTCAAGTTGTTCTCGTTGGCAATGCTCCGCAATCATTTATAGACGATAATGGATTGATTGTTTTTATTGATCATGTTGATGACCAATGCGAGTTGGCAAAGTTTTATTCATCGGCAACTCTTTTTGTCAACCCAACTAGAGAAGAGACACTTGGGATGGTTAATGTTGAATCACTTGCCTGCGGTACACCTGTTGTCACATTCAACACCGGTGGAAGTCCGGAATGTATTGACAGCACCAGCGGCAGTGTGGTTGACAAGGATGACATAGACGCTATGGAAAGAGAGATCATTCGTATTTGCGAAACAAAACCGTATTCCGCTAAAGCGTGCGTCAGGCGTGCTGCGGCGTTTGATAAAAACGCAAGATTTGAGGAGTATATTGATCTCTATGAGGAGCTTGCAAAATGACAGATCTACAGAAAGTCGAATTTGATATGCTTGAAGCGGTGATTCGTATTTGTGACGAGCTTCACCTTCGTTACTTCTTGGTATGCGGATCTGCCCTTGGTGCAGTCAAGTACAATGGATTCATACCGTGGGATGACGATATGGACATTGGTC
>CAZBYU010000209.1:0-2939 GCA_964496235.1 uncultured Oscillospiraceae bacterium
GGTCTCGACCATGTGTACCGGGATACGGATGGTACGGGCCTGGTCGGCAATGGCACGGGTGATCGCCTGACGAATCCACCACGTGGCATAGGTGGAGAACTTATAGCCCTTGGTATAGTCAAACTTCTCCACGGCCTTTATAAGACCGAGGTTGCCCTCCTGAATCAGGTCAAGGAAAAGCATGCCACGTCCGACATAACGCTTTGCAATGGACACGACAAGACGCAGGTTTGCCTCCGTCATGCGGTGCTTTGCGGCTTCACTGCCCTCTGCCATCTTTATGGCAAGGTCTATCTCCTCTTCCGGAGTGAGAAGAGGAACTTTGCCTATCTCTTTAAGGTACATACGCACAGGGTCATCGGTGGCAAAGGAATCCATGAGAGCGTCGGTGTCGTTTATCTCCTCTTCCGTGACCTCCTCTATCCCCGCCAAATCCTCAACCTCGGGAACAATGTCATCAATGGGTGGGAGCGCGTCCGCCGTGGCAACGTCGATATCTATGCCGTTGGCTTCGAGCGTTTCATAGAATTTGTCCATAGCCTCGGCATCAAGATTCAGCTCTTCAAGGACTTCAAGCTCCTTCGCGGTCAGACTGCCCTTCTTCTTGCCACGCTCCAACAGCTCCGCAAGCCGCTCCTCCGGGGTCTTCGTCGGCTCTGTGGTCTCTTCTTTTTTCTTGGCGGCTTTTTTGCGGGGCTTGGGTAGCTCCAGCTCCGGCTGTTCGCTCATCTCCGCAAGTGATGCCTGCTCCAGAAGCTTGTCCGCCATGCTTGCCAGCTCTTCTTCCTTGAATTTCATTTCGTCTATCATAGCTTATCCCTCGTATCCTTTTTTGTTTTTTCCATTGTCGTAAACCGTGCTTCGCTTTTGCGCCGCGATTGCGGCATAGTCCAACCCGGTGTTCTGCCGCGCATGCTCGGTCTTGATGCGCTGTGTATAGTCACCGAGTGTTGCCTTCGCACTTGAAAGCCGCTCGGGTTTCTGAATTATTCCGACAAGCAGATTCATCTCCTCGCCGGACAAGACGGCGGACAGCATCGTCGTACTCACGCCGTGTCCCTCCCGGATATGGGCGCATATCGTATCGAACATATGTGCGAGTACCGGGGATGAAAACTCCGCCGCGCTCGGCAGAGGCTCTTTTATAAGCTCCGGCTCTAAATACAACAGCCGTATCACGCCCTCCTCCGCGACGGCAGAGGCGGGGTTTTCGTATCTTATGCTTTTTCCCGCAGGCTGGCTTTGCTTTTCCGGACGCACCTCACTGCGTATTTCGTTGCGGTGGGCATTTTTGACCAGCTTTTTGCGCCGCCGCTCCACCTCCGCCGTGACGACCTCCGCGCTCACGCCCGCAAGTGTTGCCACGCGCATTGCGTACACCTGACGCTCCACCGAGCCGGGAAGCTTCGCCAAAAGCTCGGAAGCCTCCTTAAGAAACTCCACCTTTTGCTCGTCGATCTTCAAATCGTACTTCGCCGTCACGTTGCTCAGACGGTAATCCACCTGGTTCTCCGCGCCCTCGAGGAGATTGCGAAACGCGTCCGCGCCCTTGAGCTTTATAAACTCGTCCGGGTCCTTCGCGCCGTTGAGTTGCAACACTCTGACCTTCAAATCGAGCTTTTCCAGAATACTTATTGCGCGTTGAGACGCCTTTATGCCGGCGTTGTCGTTATCGTATGCGATTATAACCTCGTTGGTGTAGCGGGATATCATACGTGCCTGCTCCGCCGTCAGCGATGTGCCGAGCGACGCCACCGCGCAGTCGAAGCCCGCCTGATGCAGGCTTACCACGTCTATATTTCCCTCTGATAGAATTATATATCCGCATTTTGATTTTTTAGCCAGGTTTAGGGCGAAAAGGTTACGGCTTTTGTTGAAAACAAGCGTTTCCGGGCTGTTCATATATTTCGGCTCGCCATCGCCCAGAATACGCCCGGAAAAGCCTATCACATTCCCCCGCACATCAATGACCGGGAACATCAGGCGGTTGCGGAACGTGTCGAACACGCCCTTTTTCCCCTGCCGCACAAGCCCCGCGTCAAGAAGCTCTCTGTCGGTGTAGCCCTTATCGCGCATGGTGTCGGTCAGCTTGAAATAATCGTCCGGCGCGTAGCCGAGACCGAACGCCGTCACCATCTTGCGCCCTATACGACGGCTTGCTATGTATTCATGCGCCCGCTCAGCCCCGGGTGAGTTGAGCTGTGCGTGGAAAAACCTCGCCGCGTCGCGGTTAAGCTCCAGCATACGCGCACGGCGGCGGCTTTCATGGTCGTTCGTCTGCTCCGGCACGGTCATACCCACGCGCCGGGCAAGAAACTCCACAGCCTCCGGGAAGCTGAGGTTTTCTATCTCCATGATGAAGTTTATCACTCCGCCACCCTTGCCGCAGCCGAAGCAGTGGTATATCTGCTTGTCCTGATTCACGGAAAAAGATGCCGTCTTTTCCCCGTGGAACGGGCAAAGCCCGAAATAGTTGCCGCCCTTCTTGGTGAGGCGCACATAACCGGACACCACATCGTATATTTCGCTGCGTCTTACCAGCTCATCTATGAAGTTCTGGGGTATCATGCCCTCACCTCCTCCATCACTTGCCCTGCCACCCCTTCGGGATGAACAAATCCTGGAATTTATACACCGCATAGGTGTCTGTCATACCGGCTATATAGTCCACCGCACGGCGCTGAACACTGTCATTCATGTCTGCGTCCTGGGGCAATTCCTCCGGATTCTTCACATAATAGTCAAACAGCATCGAGAGTATCTCCGGCGCTTTGCGCTCCTCGCTCTTAGCTGAGGGATTGCGGTAAACGTGCTCAAACATGAACTCCCGCAAATCATCCATCATCTCACCCATTGCGGATGTCATAACTATCCTTCCGGATGCGGCGCTGGCGCTCACAACATCACGCACAAGGGTGTCAATCCTCTCACCGTGGGTC
>CAZBYU010000210.1:0-2930 GCA_964496235.1 uncultured Oscillospiraceae bacterium
CTGCTCAAAAAGCGACAACTCTTCGGAGCTGTCGCTTTTCTCGTCTGAGCTTCATTACTTTTCCTTTCCGAATCAAACCCACTCCATTGGGCTTTGATTCGGTTTTTGCTGTCCTCATAATCGTTCGGGTGTTCCTAAAGAGAAATCCGACGAAATTCGGATTTCTCTTTTTTTAGTTATTATCTACTTTTCATTGTTCGTTTGTGTTGCCATAACAAAATCCCTGCTCCACACTCAATAAAAATATTGTAGCCGTCACTCGGTCGAGTGACGGCTATTGCTTCTTATGGCGATGTTTAATGCCCGAAAAACGCTGGCACCTCCTTGCATACGCTCGAAACAGCATGTAAACCCCGCTTCAAAGAAGCAACCTAATCGTCGTGTAGCTCAAGCTGTTGCAAAGTGTCGCTCGACCGTGAGAGTTGTGGCGGTAGTTTGGAAATAAACTAAGTGTTGTTTTTACACAAATTGAAATAATTGTTGCATTTGGCAGTACGAAGAACTATAATAAAAATAGGAAAATCGGATTATACAAGCAGGAGGATTATGACATGGCAAAAAAGCTTTTGGCAATCGTATTGACCCTTCTTCTTTTCGTCGGCATATGCCCGATACACGCCAACGCGCAGACGGATATTGAGATAGGCGATATCGTTGTCTTCGGCACTTATGAGCAGGATAACAACCGCCAAAACGGCACCGAAGACATCGAGTGGATAGTCCTAGACAAGGACGGAGACGCAATATTCATCGTCAGCCGCTATATCCTCGACCGCATCCGCTACAACAGCAGTTCCAAGAAGACCACATGGGAATCCAGCGATCTGCGTGAGTGGCTGAACAACGATTTTTTGAATGCCGCTTTTGACGAGGAGTATCTTGACCGCATAATAACCACCGAGCTTTATAATGAGGACAATCCCAAAAACGGCACAACCGGCGGCAAGGAGACCGAGGACAAAATATTCATTCTCTCCGAGAGCGAGGTTGAATACTATATGGAGGACAAAGAAGATCGCTTCTGCCTCGCCACCAAGTACGCCGAAAAAAAGGGCGTATACACCAGTGAGGATTACGATGACGGCGGTTGGTGGACACTTCGCACTCCCGGTGTAAACAGAAACTACGTCTGCTACATCTCCGGTGGCGGTGGAATACACACCGACGGCTTAGATGTCAACAGCGGCAAACTCGGTGTTCGCCCGGCAATGTGGCTGGATGTCTCCTGATACTCAGCTTATTATTAAAGATAACATAGCAGATAACATACTAACTCAACCGATGTGACGCACTGCGCCGCGCCTTACGTCACAAGCATACCGAGCGTGAGTATGCCGAGATTTGCGCGGTATATCGCGTCAAACTGCGAAATCGGTAAGGGGTTCACGCCGCGTCCTGCCTCGACGGTGAAGCCCGGTCTGTCAATCGCGTCAATGAACCAATCCTTGTATCCCGCATAGCCCGACAGCGGCGGAGTATCCTCGGCGGCATAGCCCGAAACCCGTGCAAACGCCTCGGCTATTGCCTCCGCACCCGGCGGGGCATACCCATCGTACCGCCAGTAGATAACTTCCCCCTGCGTGTGATAGGCAAGAACTAACGCCGGATCGACGGAGAGCGTATAATCATACAGGGCGCGACTCTCCGGCACAGATAGCGGGGCTGTGCCGACAAAATCCGCCGGTGCGGGAGAGACTATCCCCTGCGCCGCCTTGTTTGCACGCGCCGTCTCCCAGCCCGCAGGGTATTGCAGATTGAGATCCACTCCGCGTATATTGGCTTTCCACCCAGCCGGAAACGGAAATCGAGGATACCGCGCGGCAATGCTCTGCGCCGCCGCATAATACTCCCCTGCCGTCAATGCACCTGTCACAAGGTCTATTCCGTCCGGGTCGACGGCGGGAACGAGAAACAGCGTGGCATACCGCAACATCTCCTCTGCCGATTGGGAGAAGACATATCCGCCCTCGACCATGGCGTGAGCAAGCTGTTCCACGAATCGAAGGAGGAGCGGCGTGGTAATCCATTCATTCGCATGGTGCGCCGCAGAATACAGCACTCGGTTTGACCCCGTACCCAGCGTCAAGCTCCACAGCGGACGACCCATCACGCTCTTGCCGATCTCCCCGGTGGTGATGAACGGATACCTCGCGGCAAGCCCTCGCACACAATAGCCCACGAGTGCGGAGGAGTAATTTATAGTTGTCGGAACAACCTCAAACCCCAGCGGCACAACAACCGTGTCCCCCGGCATCAGCACCGCGTTTTTCAGCTCCGGATTTGCCGTATATATGGCGTTGAGCGTTCCGCCGTATTGTGACGCGATGGACAACAGCGTATCCCCCCGGCGAACCGTGTGTATAAGAAAGCCGGTGTAGTACGGCAAGAGTGCGCGGTGTGTCGACGCCCCCGCAACGCCGTCGGTATACAGCCCGTTCGCGGCTTGAAATCGGCGGAGTGCGCTCTGCGTCGCCGTGCCGAAGATGCCGTCCGTGTCGAGCGTTCCGAACCCGGCGCGGTTGAGTGCGAGTTGCAAAAGCTCTACCAACGCGCCTAGACTGCCAAGGCGTAATACTGTCATTTCTCCGTCCCTCCTCTAATTCTTCTTGTAATGTATATGCTTCCGCATCTCAGCATATTGCACAATTTTTGCCCGGGATTTTTGGATTGCAAAACAAGGCACTTGCAGTTATAATATATGCGGGTTTGTATGACCCATAATCTGACTGCGTGTTCGGCTCTCCATTACCAAGCCGGACACAGCATTAACAAGGAGGAATACAGCTATCCCCGTGGCTCGGGGTGCGGCAGTGTGGAGACCTGTCGTAGTGCGGCGCATATTATTATGGCCGCGAGGTCGCGTTTTGACGGAGGTCGCGCGATCGGAGCCGGAATGTATGGCAACTGTTCAACTGAAAAACGTCAAGAAG
>CAZBYU010000211.1:0-2893 GCA_964496235.1 uncultured Oscillospiraceae bacterium
CCGACCTGTCCGTGGAACTGGCAGAAGCTACGCTCTATGCCGATGACGGTGCATCTCCGTGTCTGAGCCTATTTCCCTCAGCTTTTTCCGCAGAAACGATATGTACGTCCACACAACATCCGTTTCCGCCTCTGCGTCGTACCCACCCTACATGATCTAATCCAGCGTGTCCGAGCCGTTGTATACCGCGTCCACGGTGAATTTTTTCTTTTCCAATATCACTTTAAGTGCCTTTGCTATTCCGACCTCGTCATCGGCTATCAATATCCGCATGCCATTCACCTCGACAATAATCTCATTATAGAATAGCCTCGTAAGCTTAATTATACCTTAAACCTGATTTGTGTGTGTTTTTGCTACCATGTCAAACAGTATATATCTGCCTCGGTGGGTAGTAAAAGCTTTTCCTGCTCCGCTTTCTATTGACTTAACGCACCGTAAACGTTAAAATATAGGCATTATCAATGGGAGAAAAAATATGAGTATATCGGAAAACGAACTTCACACCCACACCCATGCCGACGGTACGGAGCATTCCCACACGCATGACCATCCCCATACCCACACCGATGGTCATACCCACGAGCATAGCCATGCACACGCTCATGAGCATACCCAGACCAAGGCCGTTGTTAACCGCCTTGCCCGCGCAATAGGGCATCTTGAGTCCGTCAAGCGCATGGTGGAGGAGGGGAGAGACTGCTCCGAGGTGCTGGTTCAGCTAGCCGCAGTGCGCTCCGCCCTCAACAATACCGCGAAGATCATCTTGAAAGACCATATTGAACACTGCATTGCCGATGCCGCCTCCTCTCCGCAGGAGCTGGAGGAGCTTAATGCCGCGATAGACAAGTTCATATAAACCCGCTTGGATACGGCTTTGCCATGCCCGCATAGTATTATTCGTTAATTTTTTGTCCAACGATACTGGACAAGCGACGGAAAGTATACTATAATGTGAGATATATAAAAAATGATATACCCTGCACGGGAGGGGAAGGCATGAATATACAGCAGCTCAGATGCGCCATTGAGGTTTGGCGTTGCGGCTCTATAAGTAAGGCGGCAGATCGGCTTTATATGAACCAGCCGAATCTCAGCCGTCTCATACGCGGCTTGGAAGAGGAGTTCAATATCACGCTCTTTTCGCGCACGGCCTCCGGCGTTGAGATAACGCATGAGGGCGAGGTCTTTCTCACGGAGGCGGAGGGCGTAATTGCCCGCACCGATGAATTTGAGCATGCATTCAAGCGCGGAGATGGGGACAGGCTCATATTTCGCGTTGCCGTGCCTCGTGCGGATTATCTCACCCGTGCATTTGCCGCCGCGGTCTCGCGTTGTGGCAGTGATGAGCTTGATGTGACCTATAAGGAGAGCAACAATCAGGATATAATAAACTGCGTCAGTGTTCTCGGCTATGATATGGGTGTTATCCGTATGCCGGTGGAGTTCGGTGCGGCGTACAAAAAACAGCTTGCGGATAAACAGCTGAAGTATCAGGAGATATTGACCTTCCGCTTCGGCGCGGTGATGACCCGCTCTCACCCTCTTGCCGGGCGTGAGAAAGTCCGATTGTCCGATCTTGCCGAGTATACCGCGCTTATACAGGGGGATAACCGCTACGTTAATCTCTCCGATAAGTGGACAGATCAGCTATATGAAACGCAGTTTTATACCAGAACCATCACGCTCTTTGAACGCGGTAGCCAGTTTGAATTTCTTCGCAATATCCCGGATTCGTTTATGCTTGCCTCACCCATGCACCGAGATGTCATGGAGAAGAATGACCTTGTGCAAGTGCCGCTTGCCGCTGGCGAGATGGGGCTTTTTGAGGACGTTCTTATAACCCGCCGCACCCGCCGTTCATCCCGCTTTGAGCAGGAGTTTATGAACTCTCTCCTCAATGTTCAGCGTGAGCTGGAGCGTCTACCCAGCCTGTAAAGCCCTAATCGCCCCAAGGCGAAGGTATAGCACAAGATTGTTTAACAATTAATTAACTATGTTTTTTTTACATACCAAGATATAAATTATGTATTTCTCAAAAATACGACTTTATACTATTATTAAAAAAGAATATAAACCAATATCGCCGAGGGGTAAAAATTTCGGCGTGTAAAGAAAAAGGGGATACTGTCATGTACAAGTTTGATACCAAGGTACAGCATCTGAAATACAAGGTGCTTAAAGCTGTGGCCAAGCACGCATGGGATGGCGATTTTTACACCACTTATATAGACATTCCCAAAGAGATTATTCCCGGCAAAGTTCCCACTATGCGTTGCTGTGTGTACAAGGAGCGTGCAATATTGGGCGAGCGTGTCAAGCTCGCGGCAGGCGGGGATAAAAACAACCCCAACGTTATCGAGGCTATTGACATCGCATGTGACGATTGCCCTACCGGCGGCTATATTGTCACCGAGGGTTGCCGTGGCTGTATCGCCCACCGCTGTGAAGATGCATGCCCGCGCGGCGCGATCACGCATGATGAGTTCCATCACGCTCATATAGACAAAAGCAAGTGCATCAACTGTGGCAAGTGCGCCAAGGTCTGCCCCTACAGTGCTATCCATAACCGCAAACGCCCCTGCCAGAACGCCTGCAAGATAGGTGCGATCTCCATGAACGAGGACGGCACGGTCAAAATAGATAACGAGAAATGCGTTTCTTGCGGCGCGTGCGTTTACATGTGTCCGTTCGGCGCACTGTCCGACAAGTCCTTCATTCTCGATGCCATCAAGATGCTCAAGATGAGCGATCGCGTCTATGCCATCGTCGCTCCGGCAATAGTCAGCCAGTTTACCTATGCCAAGCCCGGTCAGGTCATCACCGCCATCAAGGCGCTCGGCTTCCACAAGGTGGTTGAGGCGGCACTGGGTGCGGATATGGTTGCATATGC
>CAZBYU010000212.1:0-2887 GCA_964496235.1 uncultured Oscillospiraceae bacterium
GGGTGTAATAAAGCTCCAGCCCCCAGTGGAACATGCATATCACATAGTCCGCACCCTGCTCGCGCAGTGACTTCACCGCCGCCACTGCCTCCTCGGTCTTCCAGTCGGGGCGCATGTCGTTGCCTGCGGTGTATATGCCGAGCTTTAAGCCGTTCTTCGTTGTCACGATCTGCGCCTGACGCTCAGTGCCGTAGGGGAGACCCGCCGCCTCCAGCGCGGAGAGAGTGTGTTGAAGCCCATCCTCGCCAAAGTCGAGGCTGTGGTTGTTCGCGGTCGTCACAAAGTCCACGCCGCCCTCGGTCATGATGTTGGCATAGGTTGTCGGTGCGCGGAAATAGAACATCTGCGACGATGCCAGCTTCGTGTCGGACAGTGTACACTCAAAGTTTGCCAGCGTGAATTCGTCATCGGCAAAATACTGTACAGTGTTTGAAAATGGGTAGGCATAATTCTCGCCCACTGTCTTGGGCAGACCCACATCGCTCTGCTCAAATTGCACGGAAGACCAAAGAGTGCAATCGCCTATGCACGATAGAGTGAAGTATTCCGGCTCAGGCTCGGGTGTCGGCTCGGGAGTGGGTTCGGGAGTGGGGGAGGGCGTTGCCTGTGCCGCCAATGCCGCGGCGGCTTCGGCGGCTCGCTGAGCCTCCAGCGCGGCCTCCTCTGCCATTAACACATCTCCGCGTATCTTGAAAATCCAAATCATCACAGCCGCCAGTGCCACAAGCACCACGCTCTGCAATAAGATTTTTCCTGCATTTTTCATCTATGTATGTCCTCGGTGTAATATCTTTCTGTGTATTCTTTTTTGTTTTATTTGCGTGTATTTTGTGTTCTCTGTACGCTCCGATATTATACATTTATCCGCCTGCCGAGTCAAGAAGAGGATAATCAAATAGATTGCCCGGAATACCGACGGAAATAAGTAAGCGTTGAACCGTGCCATTGTGTATGTGACGTGCTTTACTGCTATTTGTTTCGATAAAAAACAATTGTGCGGGTGTTTCCGCACAATTGTGTCAATTATTCAATGTAAACCAATGGCTTCAGCTTTTTCAAAATTCGTCCGGTGAACAGATATAGTGCATAGACGGCTACGCCGGAGGCAAATGTGAGTAAAGTACATAATAAAAGCTGAATCAAGAACAAAAGGGGGTTATTGTGCAGTGGGGTCATCCAGTCATGCAATTTCCATATATCTTGAACAAAATCGCTGAAATGGAAAAGGCATACGGAAAATGTCGCGCTTCCGAGAAAGTTAATTGTATTGCTGTGAGGAATGCTTATTCGCCTGAACAGTTCAAATACACATATGGAAAGGATAAAATGAACAATGCTGTACATGGGGAAAGCGGTGATAACCTGCCAATATGCCTCAGCGGGGTTTTCGGCGAGATGTGCATTGATTGATACGACACTTTCTATGTGCTGAGTAAGAAATACAAGCGCGTACACAGCGATTATAATAACAATAAATATATAAGAGCGCACCTTTTCAAATGGATTATAACGGCGCATGTAACCGCCAATCGAGAACATGAGAACACCGAGAAAGAGTGTAGGTAAATGCTCTGAAAAACCTGCCAAGAGATCATTCGTCCACGAGAATGAAATAATAGCAAACAGCACCGTTATAAACGCCAAATACCGGCTTTTATCGAGGCTGTATAAGAACTCATTCAGATATAACGCCGCAATTACGATTACTGCAAGATAATATCCGACAAACCAATTCATCTCATTGAAAAGATGAAGACCGTAATTTGCATATTTGTTGTCAATGCTATCGCAAGTAACGGATTGAATAAGTGCTAGAACAAGCGCGACAAAACCTACCTGCAAAAGAAGCTTCAACGAGGTCTTTTTCAAGTCAATAGGCTTGCCCAGCGATCTGACGTGATTCACCATAAAATAGCCGGAGATAAGCATAAATATGTTGTTTCCGGTGAAGCCAAAGGTGCAAAACACTGTCAATATAAAAAGTTTATTGTATACTTTAGGAGAACAAAACAGCATGTCGACATTTGTTGCTAACTGTTTATTTACACATATACCGACAATATGATATGCCACGATAGCCATCATAGCCAAAGTTCGGAGAAGCTCCATGTTTGAAGACCTGTTTTTAATTGAATTGATGCTTTGAGAATCGGTTGTCATACGTATCCTCTCCTAACCTGTGATTATAGTGCGCGGTGAAACGTTATACCTATATTATTCTAGCACATGTGGTAAATAAAGTCTACATTTTTCGTCGCTTTCTATCACGTGACAACAACTCAGCCCTGCATTTGCTTACACAAGTGCAGGGCTGAACCTTATCGTATTATGTGTTTATACCACCTTGCGGCTTATTACATGTTGTCCTTCAAGACCGCAACTCTTTGAGCAAAAACCAATCATATAGTTCTCCAAGTGCGTGGCAACTTTAGGCATCTCGGACTTGTCCAGAGAGAAGGATGCTGTGACCGTCCACCGGCGGTTCGAGCTTTGGAGATGTTCTGCCCTTCACCACCCGCATCAGCACCATGTAAACTGCGTCCTTCATGGGGATATTCAACATAATACTCACCTCCAAATATTTCGGTGCAGATAGCATGTGTTCTTTGTGCAAGCTATGGGTGAATAGGAACTATATAAAAACAGGTGCGCACCTGATTTTGGCAAAAGAAAAAGGTCAAGAGAACTCCCTTGACCTCGTGTGAAGCATATTTTTCGATGATAATATCTTGCCATAGAATAAATCTGCATTCAAAAAAACAGTACAAGTTGCGTACAAGTTCAGCAAAAAAAACAGTTCAATCGCATTATTTTTGTATTGCAATTAGATTCACCGATCCCATTCGTATGCGAGCTTTGGTCCTCCATCAAAAGTGATCAGACCACA
>CAZBYU010000213.1:0-2872 GCA_964496235.1 uncultured Oscillospiraceae bacterium
AAAATAGATTTCGCGGGGGTCTGCGTTTATGCACGCGGCAACTGTCGCGCGTGCCGCATCCAAGCCCTCCTTTACATCCTGTGCGAAGGAGTAAAGGCTGGAGGGGTTGCCGTAGTTTTCGGTAAGGTAGGGTAGCATGGCGTCGAGCGCGGTTTTGCTGACGCTTGTGGTGGCGGCGTTATCGGCATATACAAACATAGTTTCACATCTCCTTTACAGTTCCTTGTGCCATCTCGCGCCTGTGATAAGGTCGTTGAGCGTGACGGCATCAAGATAGTTGTTGATCAATTCGTCCAGCTCCATCCACATCGGAACAGTCATGCACTCGCCCGCGCGTTCACAGCTTACACTGCCGCTTTTTATGCACGACACGGGTGCGAGATTGTCCTCGATGCAACGGAGGATATCGCCCACGCGGTATTCCGAAGGCTCTTTCGAGAGCATGTAGCCGCCTTCTTTGCCGCGTGTGCTGTCCACAAGCGCGGCTTTTTTAAGGTTGCTGACTATTATCTCGAGATACTTCATGGAAACCTGTTGCCTGTCGGCGATTGTTTTCAGAGAGATATATCCATCCTCGCGATGCTGTGCAAGGTCGAGCATGACCCGCAGGGCGTAGCGACCCTTGCTTGTGACATTCACTTAACCACCTCTTTCTTTCTTTCTCGTAAAGCCCCGGGCATATCGCCCGCCATCGGGGGAACTGTTGCTGACGGCTATTGACGAATCATTCTCCGCTTTACCGATTGTCTTATTACTAATTACTATATTAAATTCCAAACTAAAAACTGCGCTTAATTCCTACGCTTATAATTTACCATAAAAATAGTAGGAGTTAAAGAGGAAAAACAGATATTGCCGCATTTTAGTTGTGCAAATATTGCACAACTAAAATGCAAATTACCTCTTGATTTATTGTGATAGTGTGTTATTATAACAGCGTGCTAACACGATAACACAATAAATCAATAAACCGAAACAAGACAAACAGCGAAACGAAAGAAGAAAGAAAGTAAAAAACAAACCGAGCCGCAAAAAAGCGGCGGGAGAAAGAATCAAGGAGGAAAAGAAAATGAAAAAGCTTATGTGCATGGTTATGGCTCTGGCAATGGTGTTCGCGCTTTGCGCCTGCGGTAGCAGTGCGGCGAAAGAGCCGGCAAGTGACAGCGAATATGTCAAGGAAAAGGGTACTCTGATAGTCGGCATTACCGACTTTGAGCCGATGGATTATAAGAACGACGCCGGTGAGTGGATAGGCTTCGATGCCGACATGGCGAATGCGTTTGCCGAGTCTCTGGGCGTGAAGGCAGAGTTCGTCGAGATCGACTGGGACAACAAGATTCTTGAGATAAACAACAAGAGCATTGACTGCGTCTGGAACGGCATGACCCTTACCCCCGAGGTTACCAACTCCATGGCTTGCTCCGAAGCTTACTGCAACAACGCACAGGTCGTCGTCGTAAAGGCCGATGTTGCCGACAAGTACCAGACTGCTGACAGCCTTTCCGAGCTTGCCTTCGCCGTTGAGGCGGGTTCCGCCGGCGAAGCCGCCGTCAAGGAGCTTGGCATTGAGCCTGTTGCCGTGCAGAATCAGGCCGCGGCACTGATGGAGGTCAAGGCCGGCACTGCCGACGCATGCGTCATCGACCTGCTGATGGCCGGCGCGATGATCGGCGAGGGTACGAGCTACCCCGACCTTGCTTACACCGTGGAGCTGACGAGTGAGGAGTACGGCGTGGGCTTCCGCACCGGCAGTGACCTTGCCGAAAAGCTCAACGAGTTCTTCAAGTCCGCCTATGCCGACGGTAGCATGATCGAGACCGGCAAGCTTTACGGTGTGCAGGAATCCATCATTGCAAAGTAAGCGATTTTAGTATAAAATAGCGCGGTATGCGTCAATAAAGCAGAGAGGGCTTGCCCTCTCTGCTTTGGGCGCAATAGGATTATGTTTCCGTCTATCATATAAAAATATCATTACATACGAGGTTTGAAATGTTCTTGACCGTTTTGTCATCGCTTTCTCAGGGCTTTTTGAAGTCCCTTGAGATTTTCGCGCTCACTCTTCTGGGCGCGATACCACTTGGGCTTATCATCGCCCTCGGCTCTATGAGCCGCTTTAAGCCGCTGGGTCTTCTGACGAAGCTGGTGGTGTGGATAATTCGCGGCACACCCCTTATGCTTCAGCTTTTGATAATCTACTACGGCCCGGGCATGATTTTGGGCAACAACTGGTGGGGGAGCGGCTCAAACGGTCGTTTCATCGCCGCGATGGTCACCTTTATATTCAACTATGCCTGCTATTTCTCCGAGATTTTCCGCGGCGGCATAGAGGGCGTTCCGCGCGGACAGCGCGAGGCGGGTCAGGTGCTGGGCATGACAAACACGCAGATATTCTTCCGCGTGACGCTTATGCAGGTGATAAAGCGCATCGTGCCGCCCATGGGCAACGAGATAATCACCCTTGTCAAGGACACCTCTCTCGTGCGCGTTATCTCCGTGTATGAGGTGATGTGGAACGGACAGGCGTTCATAAAGTCCGCGGGTATAATCTGGCCGCTGTTCTTTACGGGCGTGTACTATCTTGTGTTCAGCGGTCTGCTTACGGTTTTGCTGGGTCGGCTTGAAAAGAAGCTGGACTATTTCAAGGTTTGAGGAGGAGACGGCATGGCTTTGCTTGAAGTAAAAAACCTTAAAAAGAGCTTTGACGGGCTTGAAGTTCTCAAGGGGATAAGCTTTTCGCTCGAACGGGGAGAGACGCTTTCCGTGATAGGTCCCTCCGGCGGCGGCAAGACAACGCTTCTGCGCTGTATGAACTTTCTCGAAATCCCCGACAGCGGGCTTATAACCGTCAATGACGACGTTCTCTATTCATCGG
>CAZBYU010000214.1:0-2839 GCA_964496235.1 uncultured Oscillospiraceae bacterium
GGGTTGAAGGACAACTCATCGCTTTATATAAAAGAAGACCAAGAGAATGAATCATATCCGTGCAAAATGCATGGAGCTGATTCTATGTGTATTGTTTTGCCCATTCGGATATGGCTTTTGTCGCGTTATCGTCATTGGCTTTTTTGATTTCTACTATGCGTGTGTCTACATCTTGCAAGAGTGCATTTTTAAGTGCTTTGCGATACGCGCTGTATTTTTCACCCAAGCCAAGCGCGTGACGAAGCTTTTCTCCCTCGTTTTCGTCCGTCAGAACACCTATACAGGGTAAATCGGAATTCAAAACTTCCAGCAGAGCCTCACGAAACTGCGGAATGATAAGATCAAATCCGCCGAACTCGTCAATGAGGGCAAAGGGATAGTATTGCGCCTCATGCATCAAGGTCACTCCGGTGTTGCGAAATACCTCATTGTCGTGAAAGAACTTGTTTCCGACGCGGCTGAGTATGCACACGCTTGTATACCCCGTAATGCCAACGACCGACGGCGCGGGGATAAGCTCAACGCGCTCGATTTCGCCGCTTGTGTTATATTTACCGACTGTCATATATCCCCCGGCGCAGGATAAGCCGTTACCGAGTACGCTTTTTATAAGTGCAGATTTCCTACAGCCCGCTTTGCCTGTTAAGAACAAGTGTTTTTCCATGCTCATTCCGCCTTTCGTCTTTTTGATATAATAACACAAGCCCGTCGATTTGTACACTCTCACTCGAGTTGACACAAACACGCCGTTGCGTTATAATCACCTGCGTATTCACAGAAACGGAGATAGATATCTATGCTTGGTACGATTGCAAACAGCGTCGCAATTATCATCGGCGGCTTGATAGGCAGTGTTTTCGGAGATAAAATAGGGGAGAGGTTTACAAAGCCGCTCTTGACCGCAATGGCCTTCATTGTTGCAATAATCGGTATTCAAGGCGCAATCGGAACAAGCAGTATTCTCATTGTCGTCATTTGTATCACCATCGGCACAATAATAGGCATTGCCTTAAAGCTAGATGACCGCATAAATGCGTCGGGCGATTTGGTGAAAGAAAAGCTTAAAAACTCGCCCCTGTGCAGAGGGCAGTTCTCGGACGCGTTTGTCACGTCCTCGCTTCTTTTCTGTGTCGGGTCAATGGCGATACTGGGTTCTATACAGGCAGGTCTCAATCATGACTACAGTACGCTTTTCGCCAAAAGCGTTATTGATGCAGTGACGGCTGTCGCGCTCTCTGCCGCGCTCGGACCGGGCGTGATTCTATCTGCTGTACCCATATTCATCTACCAGGGCGCGATAACTCTGCTTGCCGGAGTGGCAGAGCCGTATTTGACTTCTGAGGTTATAACCGAGATGTCGGCGGTCGGCGGTCCTCTGTTTCTGGCAATGTCGGTTAACATGCTGGAGCTTCGTCAAGAGCGCGTTAAGGTCGGCGATATGATTCCCGCTCTTTTTATTCCCATCGTATATTTCCCCATAGTTCACTTTTTCAATGGACTGTTTTAAGCTTATATATTCAGCCTCGGCTTTCACTACGGAAGCCGAGGCTGTTTGCTATTATATTTATTTCTTAAAGCTGTCCTTGAGCGCGACAGAGCGGTTAAAGACGAGATGACCGGGTTTCGCGTCCTTGTTATCGAGACAGAAATAGCCCTGACGCATGAACTGGTATCCCTCGGAATCCTTGCCTGACTCCGGCATGGGTACACTGGCAAGCCCCGCTTCAACCTTGCACCCTGTCAGCACGGTGAGGCTATCCGGGTTGAGGCAATCGAGGAAATCCTTGTCCGGACCGTCCGGCTCTGCATCGGTGAAGAGATAGCCGTAAACACGAACCTCGGCATCGGCACAGTCTGACGCGTTGACCCAATGCACGGTCGCGCCTTTAACCTTGCGTCCGTCGGCGGGGTCACCGCCGCGGCTGTCGGGGTCATACTCACAGTAGACCTCAACGATATTGCCGTCCTCGTCCTTCTTGCAACCTGTGCAGGTGACAAGGTACGCACCCTTGAGGCGGACTTCATTGCCGGGGTAGAGACGTTTGTACTTCGGCGCGGGAACTTCCATAAAGTCATCAGCCTCAATGTAAAGCTCGCGAGAGAAGCTGACCTCGCGAGTACCGTCCTCGGGACGGAGGGGATTATTCTCCACCGGCAAAAGCTCACTCTGCCCTTCGGGGTAGTTTGTAACAACAAGCTTTATCGGATTGAGAACCGCCATAACGCGCTTGGCGTTTGCGTTCAGGTCATCACGCAGACAGCTTTCGAGGAACGCCCATTCAACCGTGGAATCGACCTTGGAAACGCCTATGCGTTCACAGAAATCGCGTATCGAGCGTGAGGTGTACCCACGGCGGCGCAGACCGCACAGCGTGGGCATACGCGGGTCGTCCCAACCGCTGACATATCCCTCCTCGACAAGCTTTCTCAGCTTGCGTTTGCTCATGACGGTGTAGTTTATGCCGAGGCGGGCAAACTCGATCTGGCGAGGCTTTATGCCGGGAATGGAGACGTTTGAAACGACCCAATCATAAAGCGGTCTATGCGCCTCATATTCGAGTGAGCAGAGCGAGTGAGTTATCCCCTCGAGTGCGTCTTGAATGGGGTGGGCAAAGTCATACATCGGGAAAATACACCACTTCGTCCCTTGGCGGTGATGCTCTATATAACGAATGCGGTAAAGCACGGGGTCACGCATGTTGAAGTTGCCGCTTGCAAGGTCTATCTTTGCACGAAGAGTGTATCTGCCCTCCTCAAACTCGCCGTTTTTCATGCGCTCGAAAAGGTCAAGGCTTTCCTCTATGGGGCGGTCACGCCATGGGCTTATTGCAGGGTGTGT
>CAZBYU010000215.1:0-2826 GCA_964496235.1 uncultured Oscillospiraceae bacterium
GTATATTACCGACCGCTTCCTGCCCGACAAGGCCATTGACCTTATCGACGAGGCATGCTCCGATGTCAACCTCAAGGACGAGAGTATTAATTCCCTCATGCTCAAAGAGCGTGAGCTTGAGAACATCCGCTTTGAGCGCGAGGGGCTTCAAAGTGCCGACGCACCTGCGGGTGTGGAAATGAACGATGAAATGCTCGACAAGCGTTATGCGTGCATTGCCGAGCTTCGCAGTAAAGAGCTTCGTTTGCAACAGGAGATAGACACGCTCAAAAACAGCGCGAGACCCGCACTCACCGTGGATAATCTCGCCCGTGTCATCGAGCTTTGGACGAAGATCCCCGCATCTTCCATTCGTGAGGACGAGTATGAACGCCTTGCCAAGCTCGACATGCGCCTGAAAGAGCATATTATCGGTCAGGACGCGGCGGTTGATGCTGTTTGCAGTGCGATAAAGCGTTCCCGCGTGGGGCTGAAGGTCAAGCGTAAGCCGGTAAGCTTTATCTTTGTCGGCGGTACCGGTGTCGGCAAGACCGAGCTTGTTAAACGGCTTGCTGCTGACATGTTCGACTCCCCCGAAGCACTTATCCGCCTTGACATGTCCGAGTTTATGGAGAAATTCGCGGTTTCACGCATCATCGGCTCGCCTCCCGGCTACGTCGGCTATGACGAGGCAGGTCAGCTCACGGAGAAGATCCGCCGCAAGCCGTACAGCGTCGTGCTTTTTGACGAGATAGAAAAGGCACACCCCGATGTTATGAACATTCTCCTGCAAATTCTCGACGATGGGCGTATCACCGATGCACAGGGGCGTACCGTCAACTTTGAAAATACCATCATCGTCATGACAACCAACGCCGGCAGTAGCACCAAGACTGCCTCCGTCGGCTTCGGCGGCACTGTCGGAGATATGACGCGCGAGCGCACCATGAAGGCTCTGAATGAATTCCTCCGTCCGGAGTTTATTAACCGCGTGGACGAGGTCGTGTGCTTCAATCAGCTCACGGAGGAAAACTTCCGCGCAATTGCGGAGCTTATGCTGGGCGAGGTGCGCGATGTGATTGCCGAGCGTTCGCAAGCTCTCGCATGGGATACCTCTCTTGTCGACTGGCTTGTCGAAAAAGGCTACAGCACCGCATACGGTGCGCGTAACCTTCGCAGACTCATTCAAAAGGAGATCGAGGACGTTATTGCCCAACAGATCATCGACCGTCGCGGAGAGAGTGTGAAGTCGATCGCCCTTGCCGCGCATGACGGCAAGGTCACGGTGGAGATAAAAGGAGAGTAAAGAATATGGGGAAGCTTGAAATAATAAAGGGCGATATCACCTTGCAGTCGGTTGACGCCATTGTAAACGCCGCAAACTGCTCGCTTCTGGGCGGTGGCGGGGTCGACGGCGCGATTCATCGCGCCGCGGGACCCGAGCTTTTGGCGGAGTGCCGCACACTCCACGGCTGTGAGACCGGCAAGGCCAAGATAACCCGTGGCTATCGCCTTCCCTCAAGCTTCGTCATTCATACGCCCGGACCGGTCTGGCACGGCGGCGGACACGGAGAGGATGCACTTCTCGCCTCGTGCTACGCCTCCTGCTTAGCTCTTGCAAGTGAGAACGGCTGTAAAACCGTGGATTTCCCGTCCATAAGTACCGGGGTTTATCATTTTCCGCTCGACCGCGCGGCTCAAATCGCCGTGGACACTATATTGACCTATCTTGCCGCACATGCTGAGATCGAGCGTGTCCGCATGGTATGCTTTGATGAACGCACCAAGAGCGCGTATGAGACTGCTCTTGCCGCACATGGGGTGTGACGAAATGAAAAAACGCATTGTTAAGCTCCAGTATAATTCCCCCGTTGTTTTGAGCTTTGCTCTCATAAGCCTTGCTGTGTTGGGGCTTGACGCACTTACCGGCGGCTGGACTACCGTGAAGCTTTTCTCGGTTTATCGCTCTTCACCCTCCGATTTGCTTACATATCCCCGTTTTGTTCTGCATGTCCTCGGACACAGCAATTACGCACACTATATCGGCAACATGATGATGATCCTCGTAATCGGTCCTTCGCTTGAAGAACGCTACGGCAGTCGTTGTCTCCTTTGGGCGATATTTATCACCGCACTTGTCTCCGGCATGGTGCAGTGGCTCTTTTTCCCCAAGACCGCGCTTCTCGGTGCGTCGGGCATAGTTTTTATGATGATAGTCATGAGTTCGCTTGCCGGTATGAAGAACGGTTGCATACCCATCACGCTCATACTTGTGCTGATTCTCTATATCGGCGGTGAGATAGTCGACGGTGTGACGCTCAAGGACAATGTTTCGCAGATTACCCACATTGTCGGCGGCGTCTGCGGCGCGGTGCTGGGTACTGCGATGCGAAGCTAGGGGAGGGGTAAGTAATGCCGAATCTGCTTATAAGCTCCTGCCTCTTGGGCAATAACTGCAAATATGACGGCGGCAACAACCGCCTACCGGACAGTGTCCTCAATGCCCTGCGTGAAAGATATACGCTCATTCCGGTCTGCCCGGAGTTCTCCGGCGGTCTTCCCACTCCGCGTGAGCCGAGTGAGCGCGTGGGTGCGCGGGTGATGAGCATATCCGGGCGTGATGTGACGGCGGAATATATGCTCGGCGCAAAGACCGCCGAGACACTTTATCACAGGTATAATTGTGTTGCCGCACTGATGAAGGCGCATTCGCCCTCCTGTGGCAGAGACACGATATATGACGGTACCTTTTCCGCCACCCTCACCCTACGCGACGGCACCGCCGTCGAACGCCTCCGCCTCCTCGGCGCGACGGTGTATACAGAAAAAGAAGTCAAAGAGCTTTTA
>CAZBYU010000216.1:0-2819 GCA_964496235.1 uncultured Oscillospiraceae bacterium
ATATGTACACCACGCTTATCGACGGCGAGGACTTTGCGATAAAGCCCATGAACTGCCCCGGCAGTATTCTGGTGTACGACCTTGAACCGCACTCCTATAAGGAGCTGCCTCTTCGCTATGGTGAGCTGGGCGTTGTACACCGCCATGAGCTTTCCGGCGCGTTGCACGGCATGTTCCGTGTCCGTTGCTTCACGCAGGATGATGCACATATTCTGCTGGCAAAAGAGCAGATCACCGACGAGGTCGTGCGTATTGCGCGGCTCTTCGATGAGGTTTACTCTCTGTTCGGTCTGCCGTATAAGATAGAGCTTTCCACCATGCCGGACGATCACATCGGCTCGGTCGAGGATTGGGACGTCGCCACTGCGGCACTTGCCGACGCTATAACCGGCATCGGCAAGACCTATGAAATCAACCCCGGTGACGGTGCGTTCTACGGTCCGAAGCTCGACTTCCACATTCAGGACTCTCTCGGTCGTACCTGGCAGTGCGGCACGATCCAGCTCGACTATCAGCTTCCCGGACGCTTCGGTCTTGAATACACCGGTGCGGACGGTGAAAAGCATTGCCCGGTCATGATCCACCGCGTTGTGTTCGGCTCTATCGAGCGTTTTATGGGCATTATAACCGAGCATTTTGCCGGCGCATTCCCCACGTGGCTCAGCCCGGTGCAGGCAATGGTAATGCCCATCACCGACCGTGCAGACGATTACGCCGTTGAAGTCAGGGAGAAGCTCGTTGCCGCAGGTGTCCGTGCGGATACTGACCTGCGTAATGAGAAAATCGGCTACAAGATCCGCGAGGCGCAGATGCAGAAGCTTCCGTACATGCTGGTTGTCGGCGATAAGGAGCGCGAAGCCGGTACTGTGGCCGTCCGCACCCGAGGCGGCGTGGATCTGGGCGCGATGCCGCTTGATGAGTTCATCGCAAAGATCACGGACGAGATCAAAAACCGTAGCAACGGCTGACGCAAAGCCGCATAAACCGAATAAAAAAGACCTTACCTCCACATGCTATAAAAAAGCATGTGGAGGTATTTATATAATGTATATAAATAAGAGGAAAACTCTGCTAGCCGTTGCGGTGAGTGTCGCACTTATGTTCGTGTTCGCGGCGTGGGGTCAACGCGCATCGGCGGATTTATATAAGAAAGGCGCATCCGGCGCGGGCGTCACGCAGATACAGACGCGGCTGAAGGCGTGGGGATACTATTCCGGTGCAGTCGACGGCATGTACGGTAGTGGCACTGAAAAAGCGGTGCGGCATTTCCAACGCGCTAACGGTCTGACGGTCGACGGACAATGTGGAGCGCAGACACTTGCCGCACTCGGTCTGCCAAACGGCATGGGCGGCGGTTCAAGCGGAGGCTCAAGCGGTGGAAGCTCCGGGGAGCTGGATCTTCTTGCACGTTTGATCTCCGCGGAGTCACGCGGTGAGCCGTACGAGGGACAGGTGGCGGTTGGCGCGGTCGTACTCAATCGTGTGCGGCATGCGTCGTTCCCCAACTCCGTCTCGGGTGTTATTTATCAGCCGGGGGCGTTTTCCTGCCTCGATGACGGTCAGTTTGATGAGCCCGTGGCGGAGAGCGCGTATCGCGCGGCGCGTGACGCACTCAACGGCTGGGATCCGAGCGGCGGCGCGATATACTATTTCAACCCCGCAACAGCCACAAGTGCGTGGATATGGTCACGCCCCGCGATTGTCACCATAGGGCGGCACATGTTCTGCGCGTGAGCCATGCACGTCAAGAATTAGATGTTGAAAATTGCCTCCCGTCGGAGTATAATAAAACAAACGTTTTAACTGTGACTTGGAGGACAAGATGGCATACTGCAACGAATGCGGCGCGTATATCCCGGACGGACAGACGAAGTGCCTTGCCTGCGGATATGATGAAGCAGAGGAGAAGCAAAAAGCCGCCGCAGCAACAGCGTCGGCAACGGCAGGTGCGAGCGCGACGAATACAGGCACGCGCTACGGCTTTGACAATGAGGAGCTTCGCCGCAAGCTCGAGGAGCAGAGAAAAAAACAGCAGCAGCAAAGCCAGGCGTGGGCAGAGCAGGAGCGGGAACGCCGCGAACGTCAGCGTCAGAGAGAAGAGCGGGCGAGAGCGGAAAGCACGGCGCGTAGCACGAACAGCTATAGCGGCAACCGCTACAGCTCGACCCGCATGAGCGGCAACCGAACCGAAAGCAAGATTTTCGCTGTGCTGTCATATGTGAGTGTGTTGTCGCTTATCCCTCTGCTGTTCCGGCGTGATGACGAATACGCACTCTATCATGGACGGCAGGGTCTGGCTCTGCTCATATACAGTGTTGTGGCGGATATACTCGGTGCTATCCCGGGGATCGGCTGGCTTTTTTCAGCGTTCCGCGTGGTGTGCGTCTTTAAGGGCATGATAAATGCCGCCAACGATATTAAAGAGCCTTTGCCCTATATCGGAAAGTTTGCAGAGCGTTTTAAGTAATCAGCTCTGTGTGCCATATGACCGGACGACAGAAAGCGACAATTTGATACACATTTTGTACCTGACGGAGCATTGACACCACAATATTTAGAAGCGCAAAAAAAGTTTGTTTTTTTCGCGAAAAAGTGTTGACAATCAATGCTCCGAGTGCTATATTATCCAAGCACCCGCGAGAAGGGAGCTACTTAAAGCAACAAGGTCGAGACAAAAGATTTCAAAAAATCTAAAAAAACTCTTGACAAACAAAATGCTTTGAAGTATAATTACTAAGCTGTCGCCGAGAGGCGGAGCAAAAGAGAAATGTACCTTGAAAATTGAACAATGTAAGAAAAGCTTATGCTAAATAAGCACC
>CAZBYU010000217.1:0-2814 GCA_964496235.1 uncultured Oscillospiraceae bacterium
CGAGATAATCCGCGGCACACCCATGCTTTTGCAGCTTTATTTCTTCTATTTTGCGTTGCCGATGATGGTGCCGCTTTTGAACAAACAGAAGTTTGCCTGCATCGCCATCGCGCTTGTATGCAACAGTGCCGCCTACGTCTCCGAGGTTATACGCTCCGGTCTTCAATCTGTTGATTTGGGTCAGAGCGAGGCCGCGCGAAGCCTCGGCATGTCAAGCACTCAGTGCATGTGGCACATCATCGTGCCTCAGGCGTTGCGAACCATTCTCCCCGCACTCGGCAACGAGTTTATCATGATAATCAAGGACACCTCCCTTGCCTCCACATTCTTTATCGGCGATCTCATGACGCAGTGCCTCATCGTAAAGGGTGCGACGTATCTGCCGATAGAGCCGCTGGTTATAGTGGGTGTAATATACTTTGTAATGACCTTTGCTCTCAGCAAGATCTTCGGTCATTTTGAAAGGAAGATGAGCGTTGTTGACAGGTGAAAAGCTTATCGAGGTAAAAGACCTCAAAAAATTCTACAATGGTGAGAGCGTCAAGGCACTGCGCGGAGTGAGCCTTGATATAAACAAGGGCGATGTCATCGTCATAATCGGTCCGTCCGGCTCGGGTAAGTCGACCTTCCTGCGTTCGCTGAACATGCTTGAAGCTCCCACGTCCGGCTCAATCATTTTCGACGGCATGGACATCACCAAGAAAAAGACCCCCTCCGGAAAGAAGATAGATATCGACAAGTACCGCGAGAAGATGGGCATGGTGTTTCAGCATTTCAATCTCTTCCCGCACAAGACCGTTCTCGAGAACATGACGATCGCCCCCACGCTCGTCAAGAAAACCGAGAAAGCCGCCGCCGAAGCCAAGGCACATGAGCTTTTACAGCGCGTCGGTCTCGACGACAGAGCCAATGCCTATCCCTCCCAGCTCTCAGGAGGTCAAAAGCAGCGCGTTGCGATAGTACGCGCACTCGCCATGGAGCCTGATGTCATGCTCTTTGACGAGCCGACAAGTGCGCTTGACCCGGAAATGGTGGGCGAGGTGCTTGACGTTATGAAGGAGCTTGCACACGATGGAATGACCATGGTGGTCGTGACGCACGAGATGGGCTTTGCCCGCGAGGTCGGTAACCGCGTGGTGTTCATGGACGAGGGACAAATAGTCGAAGAGGGTACTCCGGATGAGATTTTCTCCGCGCCGAAAAGCCCGAGACTGCAAGACTTCCTTTCAAAGGTGCTGTAATGAACGAATTAAAGCAAAAGGCATTGACCTCCGTCGAGGTCAATGCCCAACTATACAATGACATTTCCGACAGCATATGGGAGAACCCGGAGCTGTCTCTGAAAGAGCATTTCGCCGCCGAAACCTATTGCGACGCGCTTGAGAAGCTGGGCTTTGCTGTCGAGCGCGGCATCTGCGGCATCGACACCGCCTTTTCCGGCACATTCGGTGCGGGCAAGCCCATAATCGGCATACTCGGCGAGTTTGACGCGCTGTCCGGTCTTTCTCAGGTCTGCGGCGAGACCTCGCATATGCCCATCGTTGAGGGTGCGAGCGGACACGGCTGTGGGCATAACATGCTCGGTGCGGGTTCTCTCGCCGCCGCCGTTGCCGTGAAGGAGTATTTGCAGCTGACCGGCAAGCCCGGAACCGTGATATACTACGGCTGTCCCGGCGAGGAGGGCGGCGCGGGCAAGGCATACATGGCGCGTGATGGGTTGTGGTACGGGCTTGATGCCGCACTCTGCTGGCACCCCGGCGACACGAACGAGAACTCCACCGGCACTAATAATTCCTGCATACAGGTGCTATACAAGTTCTCCGGTGTTCCCGCACATGCGGCGGGTGACCCTTTCAATGGGCGCAGTGCGCTTGACGCGGTCGAGCTTATGAATGTCGGCGTGCAGTTTCTACGTGAGCATACCACCGACGATTGCCGCATACACTACGCCATCACCGACGCAGGCGGCGTTTCGCCGAACGTGGTACAGTCGAACGCGTCGGTGCTGTACATGGTTCGCGCAAACAAGGTCGCAGACTCTGTGAAGCTTCAGGCACGTGTGGACGATATCGCAAAGGGCGCGGCTCTCATGACCGGAACGACGTTCGAGCGTGTCTTCATCGACGGCACAGCGGAGACCCTGCCGAATTACACGCTTGAAAAGCTTGTACATGATTGCTTTGCCGAGGTCGGAGTTCCTCAACACAACGAAGAGGAGCTTGCCTTTGCCAGTGCGCTTAAAGAGACTTTTCCCGCCTCGCCCTACCTCCCCGGCACGGGTGCGAAGGTCTCTGCCGAGGTCGCAAGGGAAGTCAAAAAGCTTCAGTCCGACTGTGCAAAGCCAATGAATGACTTTCTCATGCCCTATTACTCCGGCGAATGCTTCATGCCCGGCAGTACCGATGTCGGCGATGTGAGCTGGCAGACCCCCACGGCGCAGATCTACGTTGCCGCATGGCCGGACGGCGCACCGGGGCATTCATGGCAGGTCGTTTCCTGCGGCAAGACCTCGCTTGCCCACAAGGCTCTCGCATGCGCCGGCAAGGTTCTCGCCTCTGCCGCCATTGAGCTTATCGACAATCCCAAGCTTTTGCAAAAGGCTCAAGCCGAGCATGCGGAGCGTTCCGCCTCCGGCTACGTCTGTCCTATCGAGTCCGACGCCAAGCCCATCGCAATTTGACTGCCTATTAAAATTGTATTCCTAAATGATATAAAAATGAGGAAACACCGGCTTTTGTCGGTGTTTCCTCGTTTTTTATGTATCATTCCCACAGGGGCTTGTCGTACATTTTCAGCACGGTGCCGATGCCCTCG
>CAZBYU010000218.1:0-2800 GCA_964496235.1 uncultured Oscillospiraceae bacterium
AAGTGTGCAGATTCTGCACGGAAAGAAGATGTTCACTCATAATCTATCACCTCTTGAGCTTCGGGTCGAAAGCGTCGCGCAATCCGTCACCGAGCAGGTTGAGGCTCAGCACGATGAGGCATATCATCAGCGCGGGGAACACGAGCTTATACGGATAGCTCTGAAGCCCGGCACGCGCGGCGTTGGCAAGTGAGCCGAGCGACGGCATAGGCGCACGAACGCCGAGACCGACAAAGCTCAGATAGCTTTCAGTGAATATTGCCGAGGGTACTTGCAGTGCCGTGGAGATAATGATGACGGAAAGGCAGTTGGGAAGAATGTGCTTGCGGATAATGCGGGAGGGCTTCGCGCCTATGGAACGCGCGGCAAGAATATACTCATTTTCCTTGATGGAGAGTATCTGACCGCGGACAAGACGCGCCATGCCAACCCAGTAGAGAAGTGCAAAGACGATGAATATAGAGATCATATTCGTGCCGAGCTTTGCAAGGATACCGCCGGTCAGTTTAAGACGCTGGTCAAGAACGACCGAGAAAAGTATAACGATGAGCATATCGGGCAGAGAGTAAATGATGTCGACTATACGCATCATTATAAGGTCCGTTCTCCCGCCGACATAGCCGGAGATACTGCCGTATAAAAGACCGATTATCAGCACGATGATGCTCGCAAACACGCCGACAAACAGAGAGACGCGAGTGCCGTACACCACGCGGATAAAGTAGTCACGGCACTGATCGTCCGTGCCGAAAATGTGCGGAAAGCGTTCCCCACCGGCGGCGATATATTCCTGCTCCGCTTCACTGTAGGTGAAGGGTGCAAGGTTCTTCGCGCCCTTGTCGCGCCTGCCGTTGACGGAAAGCATCTCATCGTAGCCGTAAGGAACGACCAAGGGGGCGACGATAATGGTGACAAGTATTGCAAAGAGGATAATAAGGCTCATTACAGCGAGGGGGTTTTTCATGAGCTTACGCATACCGTCTTTGAAGAAGGAGCGGCTTTCGCTCATAACGTCCTGCTGGCTCTTTTCCTCGTCGGTTGCCTTTTCAAACTTGCTGACATCAATCTGTGCAGAGAGTATCTGCTTCTTGGGAGTGACGTTGGGATCGTAGCTATTCATTTGTTTCCGTCCTCCTCAGTTAAAATTGATGCGCGGGTCGACCGCCTTGTAAAGCAGGTCACATACAAGATTTGCAATTACCATGAGCGTGGCAAGGAATATTGTGGTGGCCATAATCATGGTGTAATCGCGGTTGGTAATGGCGGCAACAAACTTGCTGCCGATGCCGCCGACGGTGAATATAGTCTCGACGACCATAGAGCCGGTAATGATATAGGCAATCTGCGGTCCGATATAGGTGATCACCGGAATGAGGGAGTTTCTAAGCGCGTGCTTGAATATTATCTTTACGCGGGAAACGCCCTTTGCCTTGGCAGTGCGGATATAGTCCTGTCCGAGTGCGTCGAGCATGCTGGTCTTGGAAAGGCGGGTGATATACGCCATGGGGTACGCCGAAAGGGCGATAACAGGAAGTGTATAATGAACCTCCGTGGCACTCCACACCGGGAACCAGCCGAGCTTTATCGCAAACACAAGCAGTAGCAGTGAGGCAAGCACGAAGCTGGGTACAGCGGTAAAGAGCGTGGAGAAGAAAACAATCAGTCTGTCGGGAAGCTTGTTACGCATGAGCGCGGCAAGACTGCCAAACACCGTGCCGCATACTATCGCCACGGAGATCGCCATAAGACCGAGCTTTGCGGAAATGGGGAAAGATTCCCCTATTATCGCGGAGATGTCGCGTCCGTTTTTCAGCGACACGCCGAAATCACCGTGCAGGAGATTGGTCATATAGAGTATATACTGTTCAAAAAGAGGCTTATCGAGGTTGTATCTCGCCTCAAGTGCCTTTATTGTGGCTTCGTCGAGTGCCTTTTCGCGGTTGAACGGACCGCCCGGCACCATGTGCATGACAAAAAACGTGATCAAGCTGATGATGATGATGGTCAAAACCGCCAGCAGTATACGCTTGAGGACGTAGGACAGGGTTTTGGAATTCATGTTTGTGTATCTGCTCCTTTAATAATGAGCGGGATCGACCCGGTATAGAAGACCATAGCTCGCATGTCTTTGATAAATAAAGACATGCGGCAAAGGACGTCCTTTGCCGACCTTTCCCGCTGACGGCGCACAGCTGTCCGCCAAGTGCCCGCCGTGGATATAGTAGTTTTTTTATTATACACTACCTCCAGTTAATTTTCAAATAAAACTTCTGTAACAAGTATCAGCATTTTGTGTGAAAAACTTAACCGTACACAACAGTTTTATTGTATATCATGCTGTAAAGCGTGTTCTTTCGTCAAAAAGCGGATTATTCAAGCTTGACATCGGCGCGATTTGTGGTAGCCTTACTATATAAATAATATCCATTAAATAATACGACTATAGGAGGGTTCAACAATGCTTGAAAATGTGACAGAGTTTTTTGAAAGATATGCCGCAGATGAAAAATTGCAAGAGCGCGTGGCGGAGGCCGAAGCGTGCTATCCCGGTTCGCTTGAGCTACGTGAGGCAATGTGCGAGGCGGTTCTTCTGCCGATAGCGGCAGAGCTTGGGCTTCCCTTCACTATTGATGAGCTTCGCAAGTACGAAACACGCAAGAAAATGGCCCGCGCCACGCAAGACCCGGACGAATGGCTTCAACAGCCCATCGACGACGGCGAAAGCTATTGGTTGCTCGACCACGGCTGGTCCGACGACGAAAGCAAGTTCTGCTCCGGCGAGTGAGGGGCGTAAGCAAGC
>CAZBYU010000219.1:0-2776 GCA_964496235.1 uncultured Oscillospiraceae bacterium
CCCTCAAGCTCCCCCGCTACTCTGTTGTTTTTCCCTTGAAGCATAGTTTTTTGACAGACTCTATCGGGCGTGTTCAACACGCCCAATTCTATCCGGGAGGCATAAACCCCTATGAGCAATATTACATACACGAAAAAATCCCTGACTGTGTTTTTCGCGCTTATTATCACATTGTCCGCCGGAGTTGAGGCGGGGATTTGCCTCGGCGGTCAGGCGTGGCTGTACCCCACGCTGATGTGGCTACCCGCTATATCGGCGGGAGCGGCGATATGCGTCTTATCTGCCGAGGGTGACGCGCCGTTTTCCATCAAGACGGCTCTCTCCTGCTTTCGCCTCTGCCATGTCAAGTACGTTCTTCTCGCCTGTCTGTTGCCGCTTATATATCTTCTTGTGCCATATGCCGTGTACTGGCTGATGAACCCCGCCGGCTTTGCGTATAACGGCGTCAGCCCGCTTGTTGCTATACGCGAATGCGCCCCGGTTATGGTTCTCGGCATTTTCCTCTCCCTTGTGACGGCTTTGGGTGAGGAGATTGGCTGGCGTGGCTTCCTGTTCCCCGCGTTGGAGAAAAATCATGGCTTGGACACGGCTCTTCTCGTCTCGTCGCTCTTTTGGGTCGTGTGGCACTTCCCGCTCATCATCGGCGCGGGCTATACCGACGGCACTCCGTTGCGGTACTCCCTCGTTTCGTTTACACTGTGCGTGTTCCCTATCGGTGTCATCGCGGGGCTTTTGACGTATAAAAGCCACAGCGTGTGGCCGGCGGCGTTTTTACACGCGGCGCATAATAACTACGACCAGTCGGTCTTTTCCGTCATCACTCGCGGGGACAGTGCGGCGTTTCTCGTTGGCGAGACAGGTGTTTTGACGCTCATGTGTGCGTGGGCAATAGCGATAATAATGTACTTCTCTGTGAAAAAAGCTTTGAAAAAACACGTAAAAGCGTGATATAATAGTACAAACATCGAGTGGCATATCTGCGTAAAACCGGTTGCGGATATGCCACTCGTTCTCTTTTTATAATCTATCAGAAACGGAGTATAATTCAGCAAATGCCAAATTCCAAGCAAGCTCTCGACAGCGCACCTCTTTCCGCGCTTATGCGGCAATACGTCGTTCCGTGCATTATCTCGTTGCTTGTCTCCACCACGGTGTCCATGCTGCGCGAGATAGTGTTCGGTGTGTTTCTGCCGATTCTCCTGCCGCTTTTTATGGGGCTGGACGGGCTTTTGTGGTCTTTCCCCGCGGCGGATCTTCTGACCTTTGTCATCGCGCTGTTTTTCATTCGGCAAACATATAAGGAACTATCGTAAGATGCGCCGAAAGCATAAGTTAAGCCCGCCTAAAGGCGGGCTTAACTAAACATATCATCAATACCTGTCGTTTTCGTAATATCTTCTACGTCTTGCGGCGGCACGGCGGCGGGCATCGCGCTTTTGCTTTGCCGTCGATGCTATCATCAGCACCAGTACAAGCACTATCGCGCCTATACCGACGTAGAGTATCCACTTGCCGTCCTCGGCGGGCTTTACGTACTCCACCTCGCGTGTGGTCTCATAGTCGCACACGCCGCATTCGCCCCGCTCCTCACCGGGCTGTTTCTTTGTCGCCTCGCGTACAAGCTCCCAGGTCATCACATGTCCGGCGTCATTGGACTTGTCCCCGCACTCGCACTCGTGCCAGTGGCGTTCATCGTCATATATCCACGCTCTGCCGTAGCTGTGTTCATGGTTGGGGTCTGTCGAGGTGGAAGATGCGTCGGTCTTGCCGCCGTCAATCTTATCCTTACCGTCGGGTGTGGCGGAGGCGGTGGCTGTCGGTGTGGGGCTTGGTGTCGGCGAGGGTGAGGGAGAGGGCTTTTCATAGTCCACGTTCAGTGCGGCGGTCTTCGTGTCCGCGCTGCCGCCCGTGCCGGCAAACGTGCAATACACCTTGCTCCCGTCAAGCTCGCGCGGTATGCCTCGCAAAATCAGCTTGCCCAAGGTCTCGTCGGAATAGGTCATTCCGGGGTACGCGCTCATAAGCTCCGGCATGGTATAGGTCTTGCCGTCGGCGGCAGTGAGCCGCCATTCGCACTTTTCTACGCCGGATGCCGTCGCCACGAAGGAACACCAACCTCCCTCGTCCACGCGTTCACTGCCCGGGTGCTTTATTATCGTCGGCACCCAAACCTCCGGCGTGTATGTGCGGCGGAGGATCATATACGCGCCGTTATCGTATAAGGTGTATTCCACAGCGGAATTGTTCAAATACGCCTGCAAGCCCTCGGCGAAGTAATACCCCGGCGCAGCATCGAGACGGAGTTCCACGGTGGCATAGTCCGTGTTGAAGCTCCCGTCTATAAAATTGCCGGAGCTGTCGTACCAGCTCAGCCCATAGAAAACCGCACCTGCCGTGCTTGTCGCCCCTGTTATCTCATAGGCGTTTTGCGATGCCACAGGCGTTTTGGAGGTCGTTGCCAGCACCTTTGTTATCGCCTCATAGCCAAGCTCAGCCGCGTCGGCAGAGCCGGGAAGTCCGGTCACACACAGCGTGCATATGCACAATACGCTCAGCATAAGCGAAATAAACCGTTTTGTTCTCAGCATGTCGCTCCCTCCCTGATATTTAGACTGCGATTCCAATGAAAAGTTTCTTTCTTTTATTATACTTTTTGCCCGCCGTCGGGTCAAGCGAAATATTGACGCGGTGCGGCACAAAGCTTATAATAGCACCGATAAAACTAAGACTTGGAGATAATCACGTGATTAAATACGATGCGGGAAAATGCGATATC
>CAZBYU010000220.1:0-2770 GCA_964496235.1 uncultured Oscillospiraceae bacterium
GCCACAGTGCGGGCGTATGGGATTATAACACGCTTATCGCCAATATTCAAGCCTACATGGCGCAAAAGGGCGAGTGGAGACCGCGCGAGGAAAACTCGTTTGCTCCCGCGCTGTGCAACCGAATCGACCGTAACACCGGAGGTATAGTGATAGCGGCGAAAAACGCCGAGGCACTGCGTATTTTGAACGACAAAATACGCGACCGCGAGATAGAAAAATACTATCTGTGTGCCGTGTCCGGTCGCCCGCGTCCTGCCGAGGGCAGACTGGAAAACTATCTCTTCAAGGACGCGACTAAAAACCAGGTATACATCAAGTCCAAGCCCGAACCCGGTGCGAAAACCGCGATAACCGAGTACAAAACGCTCTCATGCAAGGGTCGGCTGTCGTTGGTCGAATGTCATCTGCTGACCGGCAGAACGCACCAGATACGCGCACAGATGGCGCATGCAGGCTGTCCGCTTCTCGGCGACGGAAAGTACGGACGCGAAAGCTTCAACCGCGATTTCGGCGAAAAGGGTCAAGCGTTGTATTCTTATAAGCTCGTTTTCTCCTTCCAGACGGACGCGGGTATACTCAACTATCTGCGGGGACGTGAGTTCACAGTCGAACGCGTGGATTTTGCCGAGAAATACTTCGGATACACCCTTTCGGATTCTTAATATCACCGATTGCCACAACGGAGGCACATTATGCTCAATTTGCTTGCTAAGATGTTCATAAAAGACCACGAAAACGTCCGCGATGCGTCGGTACGCCGCGCATACGGAACGCTGTGCAGTGTATACGGGATTTTCATAAACGTTCTGCTGTTCGCGGGAAAATACTTCGCCGGGGTGGTATCCGGCTCGGTGGCGATTATGGCAGATGCGTTCAACAACCTCTCCGACGCGGGTTCGTCCGTCATCACCCTGCTCGGCTTTGCCATTGCCGGCAAAAAGCCTGACCCCGAACACCCCTTCGGACACGGTCGCGCCGAATACCTAGCTGGCTTGGCGTTGTCGGCGATGATAATAGTGATGGGCTTTGAGCTGGGTCGAAGCTCGGTGGAGAAGATAATAACGCCCTCGCCGGTTGAGGCGGGGCTACTGCCCGCGGCGATACTGCTGGTGTCGATATTGGCGAAGATATACATGTGTGCATATAACCGCGCCGTGGGGAAAAAGATCGACTCCGCGGCGATGCAGGCAACGGCGGCGGATTCGCTGTCGGACTCGATATCGACGCTGGTCGTTCTCCTCTCAATGGCGGTAAGCTATATTTTCAACCTGAACATCGACGGCTGGGCGGGGCTTATTGTGGCGGTATTCATATGCGTGACGGGCTTCAACGCGGCAAAGGAAACCGTGTCTCCCCTGCTCGGTCGCGCCCCCGAGGGTGAGCTTGTGGAGTGCATACGCGACATTGTGACGGCGCATGGCGAGGTGTTGGGTATACACGACCTCATTGTACATGATTACGGTCCGGGTCGGCTGGTGGTGTCTCTGCACGCCGAGGTGGACGGCAGAGGCAACATCTTTGCCCTGCACGATGCCATTGATCTTGCCGAGCAGGAGCTTAAACGCGAGCTTGGCTGTATTGCGACGATACACATGGATCCCATCGAGGCGGACGACACTGAGGTATCTCAGCATCGACGCGCCGTTGTCGAGCTTTTGAACGAAAAGCTCTCTCCCGCGCTTTCCGTCCACGATTTTCGCATGGTGCCGGGGACGACGCACACAAACCTCATCTTCGACGTGCTTGCACCCGTGGATTTTGACATGCACGACGAGGAGCTTGCCGCCGCCGTGCGCGAGCTTGTTCACTCAACATGGGATGAGCATTACGCCGTTGTCACCGTAGACAGGGCATATGTGTGATAAATCTTCAACCGGACACAAAAAATCTCCATGCTTTCGCATGGAGATTTTTTAATGCAATCAGTGGTGATCCGTACCCTTTGAGCCGACACCGAAGTGAAGCTCTTTCATGCCCTCGACCTCTTCGCACACGTCCTTGAGGGCGCATATCGAACAGTCGGTGGGCAAACCCTCGAGAATGTGGGTGAGCGTACCGGTAATGTCATGAGACTTTTTCGCCAAATTCTTCAACTCACCGTAATCAAATGCGGGATCGGTGATGAAAATGACGGTGGCATTGAGTACGTTGGGGTCTTTCTTGTATGCGGCAATATAGTTCATGCCGACGTTTTTGAAGCTTATCCCCTTTTTCAGCGCGTTTTTGCTGACGCGAATCTGTTCGCGGAACGACTCGGGAGACATACGCACCATGTAGCCCTCGGGATACACGTGGTACTTGGCAAACTCAATGTCCTTGAGCATGCGGTACACCTTCTCGTCATCATCGTCCATGACGCCGATGCGTAGGAGAACTATACGAGCAAAGTCGCAGTTGCCGGTGAGCTGGGGCATGTCCTTGCCGAAGAGCATGACCTTGTCTTCATTGACAAGCTCATTCGACGAGGTGAACAGCACATAGTTTGCCGAACCCTTGCCCTGTGCGCCAAGCTCATACGCCGCATCCTTCTGAAGCACCAGCTCACTTGAGCCGAGGTCGCTCCATTTGGCGCGTTCATCATACTGCCACACCTTAGCTTCGCCTGTCAGCCGCTCCTTAGTGTCGTTGATAAGGTGGTTATAAAGCTCCATAGATTAGAATACCAGGTCTACCTTCTTGCGATCAAACATCGTGTTGACCTGCTTGTACACCCATCCGAGAACCTTCTGGTCGAGGTTCCAGAAATAGACGACAAACAGCACAACAACGA
>CAZBYU010000221.1:0-2764 GCA_964496235.1 uncultured Oscillospiraceae bacterium
GGTCGGACGTGCCGGAGACGTTGCCGCCGACAGTGCCGTCAAAGCCGTCAATGCCAAGTGCCACGCCGTACTCGGTGATGGAGGTGCCGAGAATGGGAATGTCGGCGGTGGCGTTGTATGCCGCGGCGAGGGCGGGAGTGGCGTTGGCGAGAATGAGGTCAACGTTCTTGGAGACGAAGGAGTTTACGATGGTGCTGCATGCGGCGGTGTCACCGGCGGCGTTCTGAACATCAAAAACGACCTTGTCGCCGAGCTTCTCGGTGAGCGTGTCTATAAAGCCCTGCGTGGCGGCATCAAGCGCGTCATGCTGGACGAGCTGGCAAACGCCGACGGTGAAGACCTTGTCTTCGCTGACCTCTGCGGCTTCGGCAGGGGCTTCGGCGGGAGCTTCAGTCGCGGCGGGAGCAGAGGAGTTGCCGCAGGCGGCGAGGGAGAGTGTCATTGCAAGGGTGAGTATCACTGTAAGAGCAACGGCGGAAAATTTCTTCTTTTTCATGGTTTCTTACCTCCAAGTAAGTGTTTAGAATAAGGCTTCCTTTTCTTTTCCGGCCGATCCGGGGAGGTGCGCCCACAAGCCATTTACACGGGCAAACAAAAAGCCGTGTGGACTTGTGGTCCACACGGCGAACTCCGTCACGGTCAATTACAGCTTGGGAGATGGGCAAAAGCTCAAGCGTATATCCGTTCATGTGCATCACAAATCGCTATTACTTTACGAAAATAAAAGTAATAGTAATAAAAACGATTTGCCATGGTGCGGATAAACATCATTTCACTTTCGTCCTTTCTCAAGTATGGCGAAAATATACCACCGCAAAAACCATTTGTCAATAGAAAATCGGGGGTGAAAATTGCACAAAATTATTCACCCCACGTGTATAATGTTTCACATCTGTGTCCGCGCATATGCGGCAACGCGCGGTAAGCACCCGATCTTCCGACATATCGTGGCGGCAGGGGAAAAGCGGACGGGTGCGTTTATATGCGGTGTTTCGGTCTTGTTGAGGGTGTGGGAAGGTCATGAAGAGGGAGAAGAACATCACTTTAAGCGATATGCGCTGGTCAAAATGCACAAGAACACGACAACGAAATTTGGCAAAGCAACGAAGTTGTTGTTGATGTGGTAACTTATATTAACAGCAGACAAAGTGCGTTACAAGGTTGTATTGCAATATCACAAGGAAACGAACGGAGAAATAATGACTCCTACAAGCGTGACCGGGACGACGTCATCTCCAATATTCACAAGTATTTCCGGAACTACCTGAAAACCGGCGAGGCGATAATCACACTGCTTGACGAGGGCATAAAGAAGATCAAGCTCTGCACTCTCGCGCTGGAGGCTTCGAGAGAGAAGAAAGCAATAATTCCTTAAGAAGAACTCTTTTGCAGTTTAGCAGATGAAGATTTTCGTACAGACGAGGCAAAGACCGCAGGGAATACTTAACGTATTTCCAATGGCTTTTACGAAGTATGGCCGGAAATCTGTCCTGCTAAACCGATAGGGGTTCGACTCCCATCAGCTATAGTTTATATCAAACTGTTTATTGACACGAAACTGTCATGGGTGATATTATGGTACGGTTATATATTAACATGATGTGTGAATGTATAAATATTTGGGTGGTGGCATATGCAGCTCAGTCCCGTATCGAGAAATAAGCTTTACGTTCAAATCTATAACCAACTTGCCGAGGCCATACGCACCGGCATGTTCGCCGAGGGCGAAAAACTGCCGAGCGAGAAGGAGATGTGCCAGATCTTCAACGTCAGCTACGTTCCGGTGCGCGAGGCTTTTTGCGTGCCGGAGCTTAACGGCATTGTCGACTTTGTGCAAAGTGTGGGCGTATACCTGCATGAAAGAGCATATAGAAAACCTCATGGAGCGTTATTGGGAATAATCTGCGCGGAATTTTGCAAGGTATGAAGGATATAAACAACACGGGAATGAAACGCGCGGCGGTGATAAACGATCTGTCGTGCATGGGCAAATGCTCACTGAGCGTAATACTGCCGATAGTGTCATGCTATGGGGTAGAGGGCGTGGCAGTGCCGACGGCGGTGTTGAGTACACACACCACGGGCTTTGACGGCTATGTCGCGCAGGACATGACGCGGCAAATGCGCGACTTTGCCGCGCACTGGAAAAGCATACACGCGCACTTTGACTGCATATATACCGGCTACTTCGCCTCACTCGAGCAGATCGCGTTTGCCGAGGAGTTTATACGCGAGTTTGCCGGGAAGAACACCCTTGTCATTGTCGACCCTGTGATGGGAGATAACGGCGAGCTGTATGACGGATTTACACATCAGCATGTTTCGGCGATGCGCCGCCTTTGCACAAGGGCGGACGTGATAACGCCGAACTATACCGAGGCGGTCTTTTTGTCCGGGCTGGGCATGGACACCGAGGGCGAGGTTCTGCTCGACGCGCTCGGTGCGTCGGACGCGATAATTACCGGGGTACACCGCGATGACAGAGTGGGCTATCTCGCCAGGCTTGACGGAGAGAGGTCGGAGTTTTTCCGCCCATGGGAGCGCACGGTGATGCACGGTACGGGCGATGTCTTCACCGCCGCACTCTGCGGCGAGCTTATGAACGGCGCGTCAAAACGCGCGGCGTTCACAGCCGCGGCGGAGTTTTGCGATGAGTGCATTCGCGAAACGTCTCGCCGCCCCGGACACTGGTACGGTCTTGCGTTCGAGGCAGTTCTCAGGCGGAAAATGATAAGGCTGAGATGATAATATGATAATATAATAT
>CAZBYU010000222.1:0-2758 GCA_964496235.1 uncultured Oscillospiraceae bacterium
GCAGCAAAACCGCGAATATGATGATTGCGCCCTTGATCGCGTCGCAAAGGAAGGTCGGCACACCGATGGAGTTGAGAACGTTGTTCATAACACCCATGATGAGCATACCGATGAATGCGCCGAAGAGACTGCCCTTGCCGCCTGCCATGCTCGTGCCGCCCACAACGACAGCGGCAATAGCGTCCATTTCATAGCCCGAACCTGCATTTGCAAAGTCCATAGAGCCGATACGCGCCACGTAGATTATCGCACCGATGGCACACATCACACCGCCGAGGGCGTAGATATGACGCTTGACACGGTTGACGTTGATGCCGGAGAGCTTTGCCGCACGCTCGTTCGAGCCAATGGCAATGGTCTGGCGACCGAAGGCGGTCTTTTTGAAGATTATGTACATGATCGCCACGATGACCAGCCAATAGATTATCGGCAGGATTATCTGACCGCCGATCTTGGCGGAAGCAATGAGCTTGAATTCATTCGGTATCTTGGGGTTAAAGGTTTTGGTAAGTTGCTGGGTGACGGAGCGGAAAATCTTCATAGTGCCGAGAGTCGCGATGAACGGGGGTAGCTTGCCGTATGCCACGAGAGAGCCGTTGAGCGTGCCGAGAATATAGCCGGCGATAAGGATGACGACTATCGCAATGGCGTAGGCGGGAACACCCGTGATGCCCATACCGGCGAGAAGACCGTTTGCCGGGTCGATGAGGTACATAAGCAATGCACCCAGCGCACACAGCATAGAGCCGACGCTCAGGTCAATGCCGCCGGAGATAATGATAAAGCACATGCCGAGGGCGATAACGCCCGCGTAGGTGTTGTTTCTGAGGATATTGAGCCACGCCATACCCATCTTGCCGAACATGCCCGTGAAAGACCCGGCGTTTATACCCATGACGACAGCCTGAATAATGACCATCACCAAAAGCGCGAACAGCGTGGACACGACGTCGTTTTTGGACCAGAGTGCTTTGAGCTTTGCGGTGAAAGAGGCGTTATTGTCTATCTTTTTTGCTTCCATTTCAGTTTCTCTCTCCTTCGTTCTGATTGCCGCCCGTGGCAAGATACATGATGTTATGCTCGTTCATATCCTCGCCCTTGACCTCGCCCATGATGCGCCCATGGAAAAGCACCAGGCTTCTGTCACACACGCGGATTATCTCCTGTGCCTCAGAGGACAGGACGATGACCGCAACACCCTCTGCGGCGAGGCGGTGGATAATGCCGTAGATTTCTTCCTTCGCGCCAACATCGACACCCTGAGTGGGATTATCGAGTATAAGCAGCTTCGGCTCGCTCATCAGCCATTTTGCCAGAACGACCTTCTGCTGGTTGCCGCCGGAAAGGCTTGTAATGAGGTCGGACTTGTCGCCCATCTTTATTTTCAGCTCATCGGTCTGCTTTGCAAAAAGCTCATCCTGCTTTTTGAAGTCGATGAACAGCTTGTGCTTTTTCATCTTCGGCAGTTCCACGAGAGAGCCGTTGTCGATTATCGACATGTCTTTGAGAATGGCGTTTTCCTTGCGGTTACGCGGCAAATAGGCGATCCCCTCGTCAAGTGCCTGATTGGTGCTTGTGATATGCACGCTCTTGCCGCAGAGGGTGACATTGCCCTTATAGGCATTGCCCATCGCACCGAAAACGCTCTGGAACAGCTCACTGCGTCCGTCGCCGAGAAGCCCCGTCACGCCCAGCACCTCGCCGGCACATACCGTAAGGGAGATGTCATCAAAGTTCTTTCCGTCGGAAAGCCCCTCGAGCTTCAACACCTCATCACCGAGCTTTATCTCGCGCGTCAGCACCTCCGTGCTAACCTCATGACCGACCATGTGCGCGGCAAGCTTTTTCATGTTGGTCTCCGAAACCTTGCCTTCTGCCACCATGTGACCGTCACGCAAAACCGTGTATCTGTCGCAGATTTCCATGACCTCGCCGAGCTTGTGGGAGATGAAGATTATGCCCACACCCTGCTCACGCAGGGTACGCATCATGGCAAAAACGCGTTGGATCTCCGGCTCTGTGAGGGAGGTCGTCGGCTCGTCCATGATGATGATAGACGCCTCCTGCATAAGTGCGCGGCAAATCTCGACTATCTGCTTGTACGACGCGTCGAGATCTCGCACCATAGTGCGTGGGTCGAGGTCGATGTTCATTTTCTCGAAAACCGCCGCGGTCTTCTTCTGCATCTCCTTCGCATCAAGGAACATACCCTTTTTCTGAAGATGAGTGATGAACATATTCTCGTAAATGCTCAGGTCGTTTATAAGGTTAAGCTCCTGATGAATGAAGCCTATACCCGCATCAAGCGAATCCACCGGGCTTGCGAAGCTTTGCTCCACACCGTCTATAACGATTTTGCCCTTGTCCGCTTGATGTACGCCGCCGAGAATGTTCATCAGCGTGGATTTGCCCGCGCCGTTTTCACCCAGCAGGGCGCATATTTCGCCCCCGGCGAGCTTAAAGTCTACATTCTCCAAGACGTTGTTCGCGCCGAAGGATTTGTAGATGTTTTGCATGAAGAGGTTCAAATTATCACATCCAGTTTCTTTTTGCCGTGCAGACGCGGCAGATTTTTTTATCACATTCTGCATAGAACCGACGACATCGTCATATAATTAAGATATCGCCGCTTCTATGCGGAAAGAGACTTTCCCACTGCCAAAAAAGGCTATCGAGAGACAGCGTATTTATTGTCCATAGACTAAACTCTAAACAAGGGCTATGGCTAAAGCCATAGCCCTTGCAGGTTTAGCAATTT
>CAZBYU010000223.1:0-2743 GCA_964496235.1 uncultured Oscillospiraceae bacterium
CTCGTTACGGGCTTGAACTCGTTCTTGATCGACGAGCCGTTGACATCAGTCGTGATGCCCGTAAAGCCGACCTTAACGTATCCGCTTTCGGCAATCGCACCATTACGACCGTTACCGAGAGAGGCGATGTAGTCACAAAGCTCGCGATTGTTGACAAGGAATGTGAAATGGTTTCCGTCGCGTTTGATCGTGAGTGTTTGGCAATAGTCGAAGTAATGATAACCGACAAGAGATTTTGTATACGAGGTATCAACTCCGTTTATCCTGAATGTTACGGTGAGTGTCTGTGCGTTTTTGTCAAATATTGCCTTACCGTAATTGTTGTTGTCTTTGTAATTGAACAGCACGCCCGCTCTGCCGCCGTTCGGCATGTACATGATATTGCATTCCATTGTCCAGCTCGTATCAAAATCTGCCTTAGAAAGCAGTTTTGCACCCTGTTGGAGAACGATGCCATTCTTAACGCCTCCGGCATTGTATGAGCCTTCTACCTCAAATCCGCTGAGATCGAATGTATCGTCGCTTTTCGGAACAAAATAGTTGTAGATCGTCGGCATGGAAGGCTTTGCGGCTGATGATGTTGAGCCGAGTACATACATATAGTCGCCTTCAAAAGACAATCTGTCTACACGAATATGTCTCTGATAGAAGCCGCGGTGAATTGAATGATAGAAGATGTAGTAGCTGTCAAGATTCGGACCAATAACGGTCGCACTGTGTCCGACACCGTCGTAATTCTCAAATGATTCAGACGGATGTGGGGCTTCTGCGCTTTGGAATGTGTTCTGATGAACCAGGAGCGGATTATCACCCATTTCTTTGAAGCAATAGTCTCCCCATGGTTTATCCGAAACAGCATAATTCAGACGGTATCCCTCCGACCAGCAATGGTTGCCGGTATATGTGAGGTAATACTTGCCGTTATGCTTTATTACGAACGGACCCTCAGTCCATTTTGTTTGTCCGTCGCCTGTCATACGGTTAACAACTTTCTTGCCGCTGTTTCTGTCAACCGTTGACGGTGATGTCATTTTATAGCACCAAATATCGTTTTCGTATGCTTTATAGAAATACCACTGTCCGTCATCGTCAATGAAAACGTGTCCGTCGATGGATGCAAGCCAAGAGCTTGATGTTCCCTCCATTGCCCAGTTGACCACAGTAAACGGACCCTCGGGCGAATCAGATTCAAGCACGGTATGATCGCTGTGTCGATCTCCCTGAGCGGTGTACATATAGAATTTTCCGCTTGACTGATCGTAAACGACCTCGGGTGCGTATGCCTGCGTTGTTTCAAATGTGCAGAAGTAATCGGTAAATGACTTTCCGTCGCCGTATGATACCTCTCTGGAAAGAACACCCGCTTTGTTCCAATTCACGAGATCGGAAGATTTGAAGACTTTGATTCCGCCTGATGTTCCCTGTGCCGTACAATAGAGATAGTACATACCATTATAACGCATCACATACGGATCGGCAGTTCCACCGAACCCATATCCCTCGCCGTATGCACCGAAATTGTAAAATGACTCCGGACCAAGCACGGGATTTGTGTACATATCACCCGTCTCGCTGAAGATCAGGGGGTTGCCCGAGAGGCTTGTATCGGTGTAATTGACACTCGGGTTTGAG
Organism: uncultured Oscillospiraceae bacterium; assembly: GCA_964496235.1. Taxonomy (GTDB): domain Bacteria; phylum Bacillota; class Clostridia; order Oscillospirales; family Oscillospiraceae; genus Limivicinus. Next base: position 1,633 of record CAZBYU010000223.1, read on the forward strand.
CTGTCTTTACCGGTAGTGAGTGCGGTGGTTATCCCTTCGGGGAACACCTCGGATGCCGCACATGCGGTCATCGAAATAGCGCAAAGTGCCGCGATCGCACTGTTAAAGATCTTTTTTGTTTTAGTATTCACTTGTTTTTTTCCTTTGTTTTTAACTTATGGGTTTGATCTCAATGTCTGATATCTCTGCCGTACAATTAAGCACACGGATGCCGCACGCGCCCTGCATGTAGACATACGGGTCGGTATATGTGAGGCAAGGTTCCGCCTCGTTATCGATATAGACCTCGATATTTGCACCAACGACTTTGACTCTGAATGTATTACCGCTCCACGGGCTGTATGCTTTTGTCGATGTCTTAAGCCACGTCCAATCGTAACTCATCTTACCGAGAACGATATGGCCGTTTGCATCATAGCCGACATAATATCCTTGGAAGAAATTTGTTCCTTCCCATGAGCTGTCGGGATTGCCAACCTCTCTGTTATTCTCGGACGGATTGGTCACGCGCACGATAAGTCCCGCATTCGGTGTTCCGCCTGTGATCTTGACCTTTGCCGAGATCTCGTAATCGCCGTAATTGTAGTTTCCGAAAACTCGCTTACCGGCATATGCGGAGTAATTGAATTTCCATGTCTTGCCCGATTGAGACCAGAAATTTGTGATAAGTCTCTCCCAATTGTCCCAGCATCCGCCGTCCCAATAGATGGTATCGGGGTCTTTCACATTTTGCACAACGGCGTATTTATCGAGTTCGAAATCGGTGAAGACAAATCCGGAGGTATCAAAAACGAAGGTCAGTGCCGAGCAACCGTGGCTAAGCAGCAAAGCGTTTCTGAACACCTTGGTATTCGGCTGTCCGTTCGTATCCTCAAACTCAAGCGTCGTACGCAGTTGTTTATTCTGATAGACCTTGATCTTCGTCTTACCGTAGGAGATATACCTAAAGAGGATGTCGTGCATTCCGCCCTTGCCTGTTTCGACGGATATATAGTAATTGAAGATATCGTCGTTCTTTGCAACGACCGCCTGCTGAGCGTCCGACGAGATGACCTCGTAATCGGTCTCTTTGCAGGTGTTTGCGTAAATGGTCGAGGTCACGGGCTTGAAA
>CAZBYU010000224.1:0-2738 GCA_964496235.1 uncultured Oscillospiraceae bacterium
TTCGTGGAGCGATGATAAACAGCTTTCGTTTACGCTTAGCGGTTCTTTGGCTTACGATATTTACGCGCACTTCCATGTACTCGAATCGCTTGCATCGCAGGAAGAGTATCAGAAGAGTTACGGTCTGTATCCTTACAATAATACAGCCAACATCCCCGGCGACTCCGGCGCACACTTTGCCGAAACTGTTACAGAATTTAGCGATTCGTTTAAGTTGCAACAGACTATACAGAGCGGCTGGACTACAGAAAATGGAAAGTGGTCATATTTACAGGATGGAAATGCATTGACCGGCATACACAAATTGCCGAGCCATATCGAGAACGAGATCGGCGAGTATTGGTACGATCTTGGATCTGATGGTGTTTCCGTCGGTAAAATAAGCGGTATCTTTGATTACAACGACGAGCTTTATTATGCAGCTAACGGTATTTTAATGAGTGGTTGGCGTACATTACGGACAAAAGATGGTAACGATAACTACTATTACTTTGATCCGCAGACATATCAAGCCGTTGACGGTGTGCAGGTTATCCGCACTTTGATTCAGGAAAACGGTTCTGTTCCCAAACAGTATAGTCTCAATTTGACATATACGTTTGAGAACCATGTCCTTGTTCGCGGCGATTTTATCACGACATCGACTGGCGGTATCTGCTACTACTGGGCAGGCGAGCGTGTGAACAGAAGATGGGAAACGATTGACTCCAAAAGGTATTATTTCGGAGATCACGGTGACGCATTTGTCGGATTCTGCTCGGTACCGCGTGCAAACAGCGGGCAGGGAGCGGATTTCTATCTGTTTGATGCAACCGGAGCACAGATCATACAGCCGGGTTTATACCGACTCGATAGCGACTTGCCTTACATCGCAAACGGTTTTTCGGTCAGTGATATCGTTTACTTTGATGAAAATGGTATGGCGATCTTCGCCGGTCTCGTTCGTGATGACAACGGAGATTTCTATTACATCAAAGGCAACCTCAAGGCTGCCAAGAACGGACTTTACTATGTTACCAAGACGAATAATTTCAACATCAAGTCGGGATTCCAGCGCACCTTTGATGTCGATGGAAAGATGGTAGTAAAGAGCGGTCTTATGCCATATAACAATACAACCGTTTACTACGAAAATGACGACATCGTAATGGGACCGACGACAGTGATACTGGATGACTGTACCAAAATACATATTGACGTTGATGGAATTGCAACCATCAGATGATCAAAACTTTTTTATCACAGACGGCACTATTCGTGCTGTCTGTGATAAATGATCATTTTGCAAGCGGAAATATCGAATTATGCCGTCATACAATTTTTGCGGCAGCTTGTCGATACCACACTGCATTTTATTTTTCCGAAAGGTATCTGTGTAATTTGATCCACACTTTGTCGAGATCGATCGATTATACTTCCATAATATAAAATATGACGATTCGTTTTAAGATGCCCGATCAGTCATCTCTGCGTGCTTTTTTAATTATTGTGCTTTGCTTTATTTCGGTCGGGTTGATCTGTTTGTCGCAGATAATAGGCAATACGACCGTGTTGCTTGTCTTGCTCATTTCTTATCTTTTGCTTATTGTATGGGCTTCCTTTAATGCGTTTGCTTTTCCGATCTTGATGTTTTTTCTCCCGTGGAGTCCTCTGCTTAAACTGTATAACGGAGCAGTATCTTTTTTTACTATTGCACTTTTATTATGTGCACTTATTTCTTTGATACGAAGCAAAATGTTAGTTCGTGGATATCAAGTGATGCTGACGGCTTTGCTGGCGGTGACCACATTGATCGGCAAAATAGTTCACGGAAATTCTATAGGACTTGACTACATTGTTTTTTTTGCAATGCTTTTTTTGTTTGCAAGCGTAATGCGAGAACAGGCAACGCGTACTCCTTTTTATGAACTTACCTTGTTTTTTGCCCTTGGTATAATATCAGCAGCTTTTGCTGCAAAGCAGTTTGCAGCATTTCCTGGAATATCACAGTATATTGTTATTCAATCTTATCATAGAGTTACAAGATTGTCGGGATTTTACGGCGACCCAAACTTTTACTCAGCACAAATAACCGCATGCCTTGCCGGAGTTCAATTGCTGCTCGGAGCAGAAAAGAATCGCAAGAGACAGATCTTGCTGATAGTGTTGATGATCGCACTGCTGTATTGCGGTCTTCTTTCGGCATCAAAAATGTTTATTTTGGTTATTGCTTGCATGTTCGGCGTTTGGACGGTTTCCTTGTTCAAAAGGCGGCGTTTCGGGCTTGTTATTGGTATTGTTTGCGCAGGAATGGTTGTTTTGGCATCATCTGCGTTTCAATCGTTGTTCCAAATATTAAGTGATCGATTTGCGGAGTCCAGCGGCGTGTCGGGAGTTACTACCGGACGAACAGACATTTGGATGAATTATATATATGCTTTTTGGGAAAATCCTACGATCATGATCTTCGGTCAAGGTTACAGTGCCGTAAATCTGAACAATCACAAAGCCTCTCACAACACGTTGATACAACTTGTATATCAGTTCGGACTGTTCGGTGCTCCGCTTATAATTGCGTGGCTGATCATGTCTTTGCGCGACTTTGCGTCCTGCCTGCAAAAGAACAAAGTTAAAGCCCGGTATGCCGTTCTCATGTGCGTAGGTGTTGTCTTGCCGTGGATGGCCCTTGACATCATGCAGTTCGATGAATTTTTTCTTATGCCTGCCTATGCTGTTATAGGAGCAAAATATGTTGCCGC
>CAZBYU010000225.1:0-2736 GCA_964496235.1 uncultured Oscillospiraceae bacterium
TCATAGTTCGTTGCGCTATTGCTAATAATAGTAGGAAATACTTCGTACATAGGCTCATTTTTACCAACTGGAACTACAGACGTATTATCGAGATAATTGTCAGTAATCGTAGTACACCAACATTCATCTCTATCCACTATGACCAAACAGTTGCTCTTAACTTCAACATCACAAGTAGAATAGAATCCTTCCACACCATTAAAAATAGGAACGGCAGCATATTGATATTTGAATTCAGGGATTGCAGTTTTATCTATATTTCTCAGATTAAAGTCGGTAACATTTTCCACTTTACGAACTTCCAAAGTAATCCATTTAAAATCATCTACTTTCTTTCTCTTAATAAGTAAGTGACTGACTGTATCATAATTCCAAATAACATTACCTGCGCTAATATTTCCATCGAATTTAGCATGTAAAATAGTATCCCAATCCCAATTTTGATTAACCGCAGAGGATAATTCTTCTTCAATATTTTTTGTAATTCTTAAATCATCATACCATCCGTTTGATAATTCAACCTTTGTAATATTGTTAACATCAGTAGGAGTACAAGGAATAGATAATTCATTTCCGCACAGTACATCACCAAAAAACATCATATTATTCCTCGCCTCCTAACCAAATATCATAATCATTTTCAACTAATAAAGTAGGTTCATCTTTCTGATAGAAGATATTCACATCATTCTTGTCTATTCTTATAGTTCCATCATTTTCGATATTTATCCAGACATCATAATTATCTACTTGACTTAATGTAGGTTGATCCATACCAAACCACATGTTGTGTAATTCATCTGCTTCGCCAAGTTCAACAAAACAATATAATTGATATACATTATTAATTCGTCTTATATGGATAGTTACTATATCAAAAGCACTTGGAGATATGGGTTCTGAATACAAGATATAATTACACAATCCGTTCGGAACTGATAATTTATATCTCATAGTATCATCATCATAGATATAAGATGAGAGAGTAAACCCCGTTTCTTCATTAGAACATTTTAAAATAGTTGCATTCCGATACATGTCTTTTCCACGAATACTCATGGTAAAATCACCACTAACGATAAAGTCCTTATCATATACTAGAGTTTTATCTATAAGATTTATCCAACCGTTTTCATATTCATAATCATCATCTTTACTACTGGACGGATTAATCACAACAAAATTCGTCTGATAAGTGACCATAGAGTTACTTTCATCACATTCTGCATAGATTAATTTATAATCCTCTGGATTCTCATAATTGATAAAGATTTTGATATAACCAGTGTCCATCTGAATTCCATTAACAGTAGAACCAACTGCTCTAATGTAGTAGAATTTGTTATCCGACAAACCTTTATAGGAATATGTTAAATGTTCTGTATCGTAGAAAGATTCACTTTCAAGAAGTGATTGTTTAATATCATCATATAAATAAAAGCGATACTCACCAATATCTTCCCAATCAGATTGTTTGTAAACTAATGTAGCGAAAATAGAAGCAGTATCGAATATTTTTCCATCATTAATATTTTCAAAATAAAAAGAAGGTGTGGCTAAACACCAAAAATACATCTTATCAGATAATGAACTTGCATTACCATTTATGTCGAACACTTGTCCTTGTACCGCATACTTTTTACCATTTATAAGCGTATTAGCAGGTACAATATGTTCAATCGAATAATTCAGATTAGTTGTTGTATCATCATATAAAACGGCTAGGGTAGTAGCATCATATATTACTATACGGTTACTATAAGGCAATGTACCGCTATATGTCATTGTGATTTTAAAATCTTTTGTTGAGTCTTGAGGTTCAAGTCTCACTACGCTTGGTTTTGCCATTTATCCTCCTTTCCGCATCTTATTTTCTCGATGCAATATATTTTTCACTCCCAACAATCCTCACCCAAACTTGAGTTCCAATTGTCAGACCTAATCCAATTCCGTCTTTAAGCCAATAGTCAGTACCATCTATACTGACCTTATATTTATCCCCCTTAACATCCATGACTACAGAAGTAACATCACGGGAGATATTAAGTTTTTGAATTTCTTTTTTTACAATCGTATTGATTGCTTGTTTTATTTCATCTTTAACAGTCATGTATATTTTCCTTTACATTTTATATAGAAAACCGCACCCATATCCCAGAGTGCGGTTTCTTCTATAAATCTACCTCGTAATACTACTTTCTTGTAAAGCTTCTAAGGCTATACCACCTATTTCTCTATGAAGCGCATTACTTACTTGTTGCGCAACTTCCTGACTTGTAATGCCCGGACAATTAACATTGATATCACCAATATTAATCTGTTGATTTTGATTATTCTTGGTACTGATATTGTTAATGTTACGAGCCATTTCACTTATATTGTCCTGAATACTATGCATAGGTGTCATCATAGATTCATTAAAATCCATATGTTTCTTCTCCCAATCCCTAAAGAACACATTGATTGGATGGTCATCAGGTAATGGAGAGCAAACACTTCCGTCAGGAAGGATAATTGAACCATCGGGATTTTGAATTGTACCACTCGCAAAGGCTTTGCCAACAACTTTCCCTTTATTATTCATAATCCTACGGGTTTGTTCTTCATTGAAGATTTCAGTACCCTTTGGCAAATCTGACATAGTAGGTTCTGTTGTTAATTCTGCCACACCGTTTGGATAAACCGTTAATTCTGGTTGTCCATATTCAGAACGCACTGCATTCTTTTCAGCGTGTG
>CAZBYU010000226.1:0-2715 GCA_964496235.1 uncultured Oscillospiraceae bacterium
GTGTATCACGACCTGGGGAATCTGAACTATTCGTTTATCACCGACCTTGCGGATGCCGAGAATATGAGCATAGCGCGTTTTTCAAAGCCTGTGTGCGATGCATTGGCTGAGCTTGGCGTGAACGCCGAAGTGAGCGGGCGCAACGACATACTGGTGAATGGCAAAAAAGTCTCCGGTGTCGCACAGCGGATATATAAAGGACGTATTCTCCACCATGGTACATTGCTTTTCAAAACAGACCCCGCTATGATCTCCGGTGCGTTGAACGTTGACCCGACCAAGTTTTCATCCAAAAGCTCCAAGTCCGTCCGCACTCGCGTGGGGAATATAAAGGATTACTTATCCGATGATATAAGCATAGAGGAGTTTTGGAGGCTTCTGCGCGTAAAGCTCTGCGGCGATGACGCTTGTGTCTGCACACTGTCCGACGGGGAGCTTGCCGAGGTGTCGCACAAAGCCGAGGAGAAATACCGCTCATGGGATTGGAACTACGGTCGAAGCCCGAGCTTTAATTATTGTAACAGTTCGCGTTTTCCCGGCGGGCTTGTGGAAGTGAAGCTCATGGTTGAAATGGGCGTTATAACCGCAGTCTCATTTTCAGGTGACTTCATGGCGGTCACGGACTGCTCTGCGGCGGTAAACGCTCTGACCGGTGCAAGGTATATAAGAGACGATGTATCCGCAAAGCTCCGTAGCTTGGATACTGCCCCAATGTTTGGCAATATAAGCGACCGGGAACTCCTCTCGCTCATATTCGGCGAGAGCTGATATGTACTCACCGCAGAGCGAACTACAAGGATAACCATGTTTTTGACGCTTAATATCCCCGGATTCACTATACAAGTCCTTTTCATATGTTTGGTGGGAACGTTTCCCCTGTAATTGCGATTGACCTATGTTAACGATAGGAAAGAGGGAAATACGAAGCAATCTTTGTTGGAAGCGGAAAAACACGCAAAAAAAGTGTTGACAAAAGTGATGAAAATGGTATTATGATTACAGCGTAACTTTCTTAAGATAAATAAGATAGTTTACGATATCATACTTGGAGGTATCTGAAATATGCAGGATTTTTTGTATTATGCTCCGACTAAAGTGTACTTCGGCAAAAATGGTGAGAGTAAAGCCGGTGAACTCGTAAAAGCTGAGGGTGCTAGCCGTGTTATGGTCGTATATGGTGGAAACAGCGCGATGAAATCCGGGCTTCTTGGGAGAGTATATGCAAGCCTTGAAGCGAATGGTGTGGAATACTGCTCCCTTGGCGGAGTAAAGCCTAATCCCAGGCTTTCCAAAGTATATGAGGGTATTGAAAAAGCGCGGGATTTTAATGTTGATTTCCTCCTTGCGGTAGGTGGCGGAAGTGTTATAGATACATGCAAGGCAATTGGTGCGGGGCTTTGTTATAATGGCGATGTGTGGGATTTGTATATTGGCAAGGCAATATGTGCGAGCAGTGCGCCCGTTGGCGCCATATTGACGATTGCAGCAACCGGAAGTGAAATGAGCAATGGTTCTGTAATTACAAAGGATGATACCCAGCTTAAACGCTCATTTGACAGCAATTACTGCCAGTGCAAGTTTGCTATAATGAATCCGGAGCTTACGTATACTTTGCCTCCTTTCCAAACTGCGAGCGGTTGCACTGACATTATGATGCATACAATGGAGCGGTATTTCTCTGTGGATTGCATGGGCTTTACAGATGCTGTTGCAGAAGCATTATTGCGAAATGTAATGGAGAATAGTCGTGTTGTTATGGAAGACCCACAGAATTATGATGCTCGTGCTAACATAATGTGGGCAGGAAGCATATCACATAACGGATTGACCGGTTGTGGAACGGTGGGGGATTGGGCACCTCACATGATAGAACATGAGTTGGGTGGCATGTTCGATGTTGCTCATGGTGCGGGTTTGAGTGCTATCTGGGGAAGCTGGGCGAGATATGTGATGAGAGTAAAGCCCTCTCGCTTTGCACAGTTTGCCAAGACCGTAATGTGCGTAAGTGCAGATGGAAAAACGGATGAACAGCTTGCACTCGAGGGTATCGAGAAAATGGAAGGGTTCTTCAAGTCCATTGGTATGCCTGTCAACCTGAGAGAGCTGGGGTGTGAGCCGACTGATGAGCAGATTAAAGAGCTTGCAGATAAATGTTGCGACGGTGACACTCATACGGTTGGGCATTTTATGGAGCTTTCTTCGCGCGATGTAGAGGAAATCCTCACTGCGGCAAAATAATTTAATAAACGAAATGTTGTAAAAAGGTTCACGGATACAGTTGCTCCGTGAACCTTTTTGTGACATTTATGTGTATAGAAAAATGTATGCTTGAATAGATAATGTCAGTATGCCCCGCTTTTGTATGCGAGTGTGGGTTGCAAAACAAAACTCTGCAGAGGAATGGCCGCAGCACCTATAACGGCGGCCTCCTCACCCAATTTTGAAAGACGAACCTCGACCGGAGCGTCTCCGTAATAGTAACTGCGTGTAGTGTTGATATTGTTGCTGACGGTCTCTAATAGATATTTGTTGCCTTTTACGACGTAGCCGGAGAGAACAATGCGCTGGCAGTCAAATAAGCTCACAAGGTTTGCAAGACCAATCGAGAGATAGTCAATAGCTTCGTCGGCTATACGCTTTGCCAACGCATCGCCCTTCTCCGCTGCATTAAATACAATATCTGCGTTTATTTTTTTTGCATTGCCTCCGGCGAGC
>CAZBYU010000227.1:0-2695 GCA_964496235.1 uncultured Oscillospiraceae bacterium
GATATATATATCCTTTACCTTCTTTTCGTAAAGCTCCTCCGGAACTTTGAGAAACAGTGACGCGCTCATTGTGCGGTCGTTTATATATATACCCGCCGAGGAAACACCGACCGCGTCCACGCGCGGCATGTGTGCCGCCGCCGCTTTCAGTGCGGAGACTATGCCGTCATAGTGGTAATCGGGGTCGGGGTTGGTCTTCGGAAACCATACGACCTCCTCGGAATAAACCGTCTCGCCGTCGATAACGGCGGAGACCTTGCGGTCGCTTCCGCCTGCGTCAAAGCCTATTCGACAGCCGTCAAAATGACCGCCGGCAGGCTTAGGCGAGTCCTTTGCGGCAGGGAGAGTGTCGGTGTATACTACCTCAAACTCACGCTCATAGATGTTTGTGAAAAAGCCCCGGTCAAAGGCCTGATTGCCGTTTGCGGAGAAGCATTCGGCAATGTAATCGTACATCTCGCGGTCACCGCTGATATAGACGCGCCAGCCGCCCTTCATCCAGAGTATGGACTTGACGAGGCGGCGGATATAGTATCTGTCGGCATCGAGCATATCGGGTGTGCCGTGAATAAAGGTGTTTACCGATGCCATCTCGCCGTCTGCGCGTTCGACCGCGACCCCAATCGGCTTTTTCGCGGAGGCGAGAAATGCCTGATTGAATTTGTAAAGCGGGTAAAAATCAGGGTCAAGCTCGGGGCGGTTTTTGATGTTGACCTCAATGCCGAGGTAGTTCATGTTATGTCCTCCGTAAAATATTTTTTCTATATTATAGCATGTATAAATCTTCTTGTCACTAGCGGAATGTTAAAATGCACCGTCCTGCATCACGCTCTCGGCGAGCCTTTGCCCTGTCGGTGTTGCGGCAAGACCGCCCTTGCCGGTTTCACGCAGTGAGGCGGGAAGTGCGTCACCTATCTCACCCATTGCGTCTATAACCTCGTCGGCTGGAATGCGGCTTTCTATCCCGGCTAATGCCATGTTCGCCGCACTCACTGCGTTGACCGCGCCTATCACATTGCGCTTGACGCACGGTATCTCCACCAAGCCCGCCACAGGGTCACATACAAGCCCCAAAAGACTGCTTAAAGCCATGGCGAAGGCATGGGCGCATGTCTCGTCCTCGCCGCCCATTACGTGCGTCAGTGCGGCGGCGGACATCGCGCTGGCAACGCCTATCTCCGCCTGACAACCGCCCTGAGCCCCCGACACGCTCGCGCGTATCGCCGCGACCTGACCGAAGCCCGCCGCAATATACAGGGCTTGGAGTATAGAGTCCTCTTCTATGCCCTCCTGCTCATATAGCGGCAACAGCACCGCCGGCAGGACACCGCAACTACCCGCCGTCGGTGCGGCGACTATGCGTTTCATGCATGCGTTGCATTCTGCGACCTTGAGAGCCTCCTCCGTCACACGCAGAAAGTATTCCCCGCCGAGCAACCGTCCCGCGTCCGCCGCGTCACGAAGCCGCGCCGCGTCACCGCCGATGAAGCCGCTGTTTGAGCGGTCGGCGGGATTATACTGTGCGCTTGACTGGCGCATAGAGTTCCACAGTGTGCGAATCTGGCGTTGAGATGCGTCCGCGGTGTATCCGTTTTCTCGGCAGTCATCATCACGAATCACATTATAAAGCGGCTCACCGGTGCGCCGCGACAGCTCCAGCATGGAGGCAATGGAATTAAAGCTCATGCCGTCTCCTCCCTGTTGAATATAGTCACTTTCATAATTCCGTCTACGCTCATAAGTTGCGGCTCCAGCTCGGCGGGAAGAGGCTCGTCGCATTCGAGAACCATTACCGCCTTGCCGCCCTGCGCGTCTCTGTATAGCTGCATGGTGGCGATGTTTATCCCATGATGTGTAAGCGCGTTTGTCACAGTGGCTACATGCCCGGGATAGTCCTTGTTGTGTACGAGCAATGTGTTGTGTTCGCCGGAGAAATTTGCCTCTATCCCATCTATGGACACCACGCGGATTCTCCCACCGCCTATGCTCTCAGCCACAATGTCAAGCCGCCTCGCGCTCTTGCCTGTTAGGCGTAGCATAGCCGTGTTCGGGTGCGCGTTGCGTAGCTGAACACTTCTGAAGGTGAAGTCAAGCCCCTGTTCCTTGGCAATGGCGAAGCTTTGAGGAATACGCAGATCGTCCGGTTGCATACCCAAAAGCCCCGCTATGAGAGCGCAGTCCGTTCCGTGTCCGCGTCCGGTCATGGCGAAGCTTCCGTGCAGAGAGATGTCTGCAAAGATCGGCTCTTCGCCGAGTATTTTTCGCGCGGTCAGCCCTATGCGTACCGCACCCGCCGTGTGGCTGCTCGACGGACCTACCATCACGGGACCGAGTATATCAAACAAGCGCATTCAAAAACCTCCGATGCGTTTTTTTGTTTTCTGTTTGACGTATTTCCAAGGACTTTAACGAAGTATGGACGGAAATCTGCCCTGTTAAACCAATATGGGTTCGACTCCCATCAGCTATATTATAGCCTTTGCCGTGTCCGATTGCAACGCGATTTTCTTCATGCTCGTAAATAATGCGTTAACATGTGTGTCGATACATTCAACTATTCTTGACAAAGTGCGGCTCACTACTTAAAATAAAGATGACGAGAGTCGAACACCTACCGCCTGTCAGCGTCCCTTATCGGCACTTTTTGCCCTTTTCGTCTTGATGGGCGTCAGCCCATCTGCACCTCAAAAGACAA
>CAZBYU010000228.1:0-2689 GCA_964496235.1 uncultured Oscillospiraceae bacterium
TTTTCAAAATCTGCTCAAAGCCGAGGAACTTCATGATGGAGAGATTGACCGAGGGGTGGAAGCGCAGACCGCCCTTGTAAGGACCTATTGCGGAGTTGTACTGCACGCGGAAGCCGCGGTTTACGCGTGTCACGCCGTTATCGTCCACCCAAGGCACGCGGAACTCTATCACGCGCTCCGGCTCGACAAAACGCTCGAGCAGTCCGTTCTTCTCCCATTCCGGGTGCTTATCCACTACCAGCTCCAGAGACTCGAAAACCTCGCGCACGGCCTGCAAAAACTCCGGCTCATGTGCGTCACGACGCTCGACCTCGGCATATACGCGCTTTAAGTATTCATTGTTCAGCATATGCTGACCTCCTAAAGATGTAGAATGTATAGAGTGTTTGGGAAATTATCCATTTTGACTGCGAATATTATACAAGAAATCGCTTTTATCTACAATTCGCAATCTGCACAGTTTTTCACAAAAATTTTTTTGCTCTTTAACGAAGACGAGTTTGATAAAAAAATACCGAAATTTGCGGAAACTGTTGCAATTTCTGCGCATATGCCGTATGATAAAAACACAACAAAGCGTCAATTGAATTTTAAGGAGTGTAAAAAATGAAAAAAGAAAGCTACGGCGCGTATGAACGCTATACCTTCGGCAGTGAAACACTGCAAGTCTCCGTTATCACACTCGGCGCGACGGTGGAAAGCTTGAAATATAAGGGGAAGGAGACGGTTTTGCGCTATGATGACGCACAGGGCTATCTTGACGGCAAGTCGTATATATGCGCCGCGATAGGTCGTTATGCAAATCGCATAGGCGATTCGCGCTTCACGCTCAACGGGCGTGAATATATCCTCCCCGCAAACGAGGGCAAAAACCAGCTCCACGGCGGTGTGGGGTCGTATGACCGCCGCGCGTGGACGGCGGAGGTGCTGTCAGACAGCTCTGTCCGCTTCTCCGTCTTCTCGCCCGACGGTGACAACGGCTTCCCCGGCAACCTCACCGCCACCGTCACATATACCGTCACCGGCGATACGCTCCGTCTCGACTTCGGCGGTGTGTGCGACGCGGACACGGTCTATGCTCCAACCTCGCATATGTACTTCAACCTCGGCGGAGACAATGTGCTTGACTATACCATGCGCCTTGATGCCGCGGGACATCTTGAGGTGGACGATGGGCTTATCCCCACCGGGCGCATTCTGCCCTGTGATGGCAGGTTCGACTTCGCCGCACCGCGTCGGATAGAAAGTGACCTCGACGATGCCTTTGTCCTCCGCGATAAGCACGCCTGCACCGTCAGCTATGCCGGGCTGAGCCTTGATATAACTACGGATTTCCCCGCCATTCAGGTTTACACGGCGACCTCCATGTCAGCTCCTCACACAAACAACTGCGGTCTCGCCCTCGAGCCGGAGGCATATCCCGATAGCCCCAACCACCCCGAGTTCCCCTCTGTCGTTCTCCGCGCCGGTGAGCAATACAGCCGCTACGCCGAGTATACCTTCTCCGAGGCGTGAATATGCCCTCGCCGAGACACTAGCAAGTTACTTTGTAGGCATTAATTTGCTTTATCAACTAGTTAACATAACATAATAAACATAACAATACAACCCCGCGGGCAATGTCACCCGCGGGGTTGTATTTCTTTATTATTCTATCTCAATGCAGTCGGGTGTGATGCTCCACAGCTCTTTGAAAAGCTCGCGCGTCTCCACGCCGAGGATCACGAGATACGCAATCGCAAAGTACAGCCCATTGACTGCGGGGTCGCCGAGCAGTGCGGCGGTGTAACTGCAAAGTGACGAGAACGTGAGTGTCACCGGAACGTACCACTTGCGCCTGTCGTACATGAAGTATACCAGCGCGAGTATCTCCGCCATGTAGTAGTATCTCTCGTGCATTCTCGGAAGCAAAAACGGCACAAGCATTGACGAGATGAAGAAAAGCTTCAAAAGCTGACGCGTTGTCATCTTTTTGTACAGTGTCAGGGCGAGCAGAGTGAATATCACCACCGCACCCACGCCGATGAATATCGCCGTTGTCTCATAGTCCTCCGGACGTGTCAAGCCGAAAAACCGCCACGCCGTCGGCGCGTTGTACCAGAGCTTCGAGTATTCGCCCATCTGTCCGCCGTAGATGTTCATACAGCTGAGCAGGCTTCTCCCGCACAGCAGTGCGGGGAGCAGGGAGAGAAAATAAACGCCGGGAATCCACAGGAGATGCTTCGCCTTTACACGACCCATGAACAGTGCCACCGCCAGTGCCGGGAGGATGAACACTGCCTGAAGCTTAAAGCAGAATGCCACAGTCCAGCTTATCGCGCATAGTCTGCCGCGCCCCGTGAGTGCGCCGAGTACGGAAATGAGGCAAAATGCCGCGTATATCGAGTCGCATTGACCCCACTGTGCCGAGTCTATCATCACCGTCGGAGAAACCAGCACTATCAGAAATGCCGCCAGCTCCAGCCGCCTGTCCTTCACCTCGAGTGCCACAAGGCGCAACACGCTGTATGCCAGCACCACATCGAAAAAGCAGGACATGGACTTGATGTGTAACAGCTCGTCCCAGCCTGTCCGCGACAGCACCGTCAGGAAATACAGGTACGGCAGATTGTAATCGCCTATCGAGGTACGCAGAGCCTCTTTAAGCGGCAGTGCGCCCAGCTTCTTTGTCCACGGCAACAGGCACGAC
>CAZBYU010000229.1:0-2686 GCA_964496235.1 uncultured Oscillospiraceae bacterium
TTGTCGCGGACACTCGCCCTCTCGTAGCGCACAAAAAGCTTGATTTTTCAAGTTTTTTGACGTTTTCGCAAATGGGCGCACTTATACCCACGCATTTGTTGAGTTTAGCATATTCCACAAATTAAGTCAAGAATTTTTGTGAATTATAATTGAGAAAAAATCAGAGGGTTTTCGCCCTCCGATTTGTGTATTATTCCGGATTCGTGCCGATTCCTTTATTTTTTACCTTTCTTTTTCAGCACGACTACCGCACCCGCCGCGCAACGGCAGCACCAGCCATAACGCCGATGAGGAGACCGCGATTGGCATCGTCACCTGTACGGATAAGCCCGCTGAGGCGACCGGAGGATGATGACGACAGCCCGAGCGTGAGATTGACCTTGAAACCGGCGAGTGCGCCGTCCGTCATGCGTTCTGGCGTGCCAAGCTCACTGTCGACCTTGATATAGTATGTGCCGGAAGGGAGTGCTGAGAGGTAGCCAGAATTGAACGCGACTGCAAGCCGACCGTTGGCAAGGTGAGACCTACACCGTGGTGTCGTAGAATGTATAGGCTATAATGTCCACATACACGCTCAGGTCATAATTCGTCACAGCGCAGTGGATATTCACCGCGCTTTCGCTGTCGACAAGCTAAAAGGATTTGGTTGCGGCGGTGTTATATGTGTACAGGGTTTGGCAACGAGCTTACCGTTGAATATTGCGTCTTCGCCGAACTGACCCGGTTTCGCGGATATGCATGCATGTGTGTCGGCGACGTTCATGATTATATTACCGTCTATGGCAACATTTGAAAGTCTAAGCATTCCTTCGTTTATAACGGTCTTGCTGTCAACCTTGTCGGGAGAGGCAAATATGCCGGTCTGATAATGCGATTTATTGTTTATTTGCATCTTAATTCAAAACTTTTTGCCTGTAAATGAAACTGCAGAAATATGACACTTCATTACATTTTCGTTTCGCCGTCGCTCAACGTGTGTTGAGCATTGGTCTGGCATAAAGAATTAAGGTGTGCCGAGTTCGACACACCTTAATGTACTATATGAATACAAGAATATGTTAAGGTGGTGTGGATGCTTAATCCAATCAAGCATTAATCAGTCACGCCGTGGTTTTTTCTTTTTCCGTATTTATTTTTTCCTTGTTGAACATGCCGCCGAAGGCGGTGAGGAAGAGGATCTTCAGATCAAGCCATGCAGACCAGTTGTCTATATACCATATGTCGTACTCAATGCGTTTTTCGATGCTGGTGTCACCGCGATAGCCGTTGACCTGCGCCCAGCCGGTTATGCCGGGGCGAACCTGATGCTTGACCATATAAAGCGGGATGGTTTCTCTGAAACGCTCGACGAAATACGGAAGCTCCGGACGCGGACCGACAAGGCTCATAGAGCCGGTGAAAACATTCCATAGCTGAGGAAGCTCATCTAAGCTGCATTTTCTTATAAAACTGCCGAACTTGGTTTTGCGTGGGTCATTGTCCGTGGTCCACGCGGTATTCTCCTCGGTATTGACACGCATGGAACGGAATTTGAGCATCATAAAGGTCTTACGGTTATACCCCACGCGTTCCTGCTTAAAAAGGATAGGTCCGGGGCTTGAAAGCTTCACGCCGACGGCGAGGGCAAGGAGAAGCGGGCTTAGTACAACAAGACCGAGACCGCTGGCAACGATGTCGAAAACGCGCTTCAAAAACGCATGACCGACATTGTCAAGCGCGTTCGTGCGTAGGCGCATAAGCTTACTGCGCCCGATGACATCTATTTGGGGATTCGCGGAAAGCACGTCATTATAAAAAGGAATGACACTGTAACGCACACCGTTTTTCTCACAGGCGGAAATAAGCTCGAAGATGCGCTCGGTCTCTTGCGCGTTGAGGGCAATGACGACCTCGTCGATCTCGGTTGAATGCAAAAGCTCGTCCACACCGTCAAAATCACAGAGCGGCAACGTGTCAAAATACTCACTTGGTCCACCGGCGTAGCCGACAACATTAAAGCCGACGCGGGGATTCTGCTTTATATCCTCGCAATACTGCTTTGCAAGCCTATCCGAACCGATCACAAGGACGTGCTTGAGGTTGCGCCCGCAAGAACGCATATGGTTCGACAGGAGACGCATGAAGATATACTTGGCGCACAAAATCCCTGTGCTGAGTGCGTAAAAGCAGAGAATGACACCGCGGGAAAAGTCAATAAGACGGAAGATGAAGAGTATGCCGCTCGCGGCGATAATAGTGAGCGTACTGGCGAGGAAAATGAGCCAGACCTTTTGACGCAAACGGCGGAGACGATCGGTATTATAAAAGCCCATGAGTGCGAGAAGAAGCCACAGGCACAGCGCGTACACAACCGCAGCAATGCGAATACTCCCCTGCTGTTGCCAGAGGGCGATATTCTGGTCATTATGGGCGATCAGATAAAGATAGAAAAAGGACGCCGCAATATACGCCGCAACGACGATTGTAATATCGAGCAGCATATTGACAATATTGAAAAAGAACTGATTTTTCTTAATCAAAACGGCACTTCCTTTATGCGGATTATTTCACAGGCAGTATAACACACTTTTTTACACTGCACAAGGAGTTTTACAAACCTTTGCAGAGGATAAGTCGAGCTGAGGCTGTATATAAAAATCGCCGTCGATGTCGACGGCGATTTTTACGTTAATCAGTGAATTAATAG
>CAZBYU010000230.1:0-2683 GCA_964496235.1 uncultured Oscillospiraceae bacterium
GTACTCTGGCAGATAGGCTTATCGGTCGTGGCTGACACGGAATGTACAACATCAAAACAGCAGAAAGGAGGGGCATATGACCAATGTTTGAATGGAATATATTTTATAATCTCATAAACTTCGGCGTTTTGGGCGCAGGGCTGTACTTTGTGGGCAAGCCCATCGCGCAAAAAACCGTAAAAGACTATAAAGAAAACGTTGCCGAGGCACTGAAAAACGCGGACAAAGCCGCAGAGAACGCAAAGAACCTGCACGGCAGTCTTTCCGCACTTGCCACCGAGGGCGAGCAGGAGTGTGCGGGCATAATGAGCCGGGCAAACGAGGAGCTTGCCGCGCTGGCACGGCAGAGCGAGGCGGAAAGAGCACGTTTGCGCGAGGTCGCAACCGCCGAGGACGAAAGCCGCATAGAGCAGCTTCGCTTCGACATGCAACGGCGCATAAACGCCGAGGCCGCCGACACCCTAACAAAGACGGCGGCAGACCTGCTACGCAAGGCAAGCCCCGAGGATAAGGCGGCTCTGACCGCGCGATTTATAAGGGAGCTTCCCGAAAAGCTGTGCTTACAGCAAAGTGACAAGGTGCTTCTCGCCTCCGGCAGAGAGCTGAACGTGACCATCACCGGCTCGGACACTATGAACAATGGTGAAGCCGACGCACTGCGCCGTATTATAGAGGACAAATTCGGCGAAGAGGACGTTGACATCACGATAGAGCGCGACGAGGCGGTCATCGCCGGCGCACAGGTCACTGTGGGTGACACGGTATACACGCTCACGGCAACGCACCTGCTGGCAAGGGCAAAGGCATCCATTGCAGAGTGCGACGGCGAGGGTGACATGCTCGCGCTCATGCGCGAAAAGCTTGCAAACGCCTCGACGGACATTGAGGTGTACCAATACGGCACAGTCACTACTCTGTCCGACGGTATTTGCCGCGTATCCGGCTTGGCCGATGTCATGGCGGGTGAGCTTCTTGAATTCGAGGGCGATTTGCGCGGCATGGTTATGGACTTGGAGAAAGACGACGTGGGTGTCGTGCTTCTGGGTGACTATGACGGAGTGCAGGAGGGCGATACCGTCCGCCGCACGGGGCGCATAATCGAGGTTCCCGTGGGCGAGGCTCTACTCGGTCGCGTGGTCGATTCCCTCGGTCGCCCGGTGGACGGCAAGGGCAAGCTCCGCACGACGGAAACCCGTCCCATCGAAAACCGCGCCCCCGGCGTTATTGAACGCAAGAGCGTGTCCGTGCCTATGCAGACCGGTATCAAGGCCATCGACGCGCTTATACCCATAGGTCGCGGTCAGCGTGAGCTGATAATCGGTGACAGACAGACCGGCAAAACCTCCATCGCGCTCGACACTATCATAAACCAAAAGGGCAAGGACATGATCTGCATCTATGTCGCAATAGGTCAGAAGGAGTCCACCGTGGCAAGCTTCGTCGACAAGCTAAAGGAACACGGCGCAATGGATTACACCATCGTTGTCGCCGCGACGGCGTCTCAGCCCGCTCCCATGCTGTATATCGCGCCCTATTCGGGTGCCGCCATGGGCGAATACTTCATGTACAAGGGCAAGGACGTGCTTATCGTCTACGACGATTTGAGCAAGCAAGCCGTGGCATACCGCGAGATATCCCTCTTGCTTCACCGTCCGCCCGGACGTGAGGCTTATCCCGGAGACGTGTTCTACCTGCATTCGAGACTCCTCGAACGCGCCGCGCGTCTGTCCGACGAGCTTGGTGGCGGCAGCATGACGGCTCTGCCCATCATTGAAACGCAGGCCGGTGACATCTCCGCATACATACCCACGAACGTCATATCCATCACGGACGGTCAGATATTCCTCGAAACCGATCTTTTCAACGCCGGCGTGCGGCCGGCAGTCAACGTGGGTCTTTCCGTATCCCGTGTCGGCGGCAGCGCACAGCTGGGTGCGATGAAGCAGTTCGCGGGTCGACTGAGAATGGACTTGGCGCAGTACAGAGAGCTTGCGGCGTTCTCACAGTTCGGCTCGGATCTCGACAAGACCACGCGCGACACGCTCCACCGCGGCGACAGAATGACGGAGCTTTTGAAGCAACCGTGCTACGCCCCCATGAGTGCCGCAGATCAGGTCATTTCCATCTTTGCCGCATCAGAGGGCTATGCCGATGACGTGGAGGTCGCTGATATCGCGCAGTTTGAGCGCGAGCTTGTCGACTATGTCAACGCGCACTACCCCGAGATAAACGGCGAGATCATGAGCGGTAAAAAGCTCACTCCCGACACCGTGGCGAAGCTTCGCTCGGTTATCGAGAGCTTTAAGGCGCAATAACCACTTCCGGTGCGGGTGGCTTTACCCGCACCGGGATTAAAAAGCGAAACAGGAGGTGAGGCATATGGCAAATATGCGCGCAATACGCACGAGGATAAAGAGCATAGAGAGTACCCGGCAGATCACAAAGTCCATGAAAATGGTGTCTGCCGCGAAACGCCGCCGCACACAAACGGCAGTGCAGAATCTCAGAAGCTTCAGCGACAAAAGCCGCATGATTCTCTCACACCTGTCCGGACGCGCGTCCGGCGCAGATAACCCCTTCCTCGCGCCAAGAGACGAGATCAAAAGCCGCTGCTACGTCATCTTCGTCGGCAACCGCGGGCTGTGCGGGGTGTATAACTCCTCGCTGGCGCACTATGCCGAGG
>CAZBYU010000231.1:0-2653 GCA_964496235.1 uncultured Oscillospiraceae bacterium
GTGCAGCTCGCCGCGGGCGAGCATGGGCCTTAGGAGATTGCCCGCGTCCATACTGACCTCGGTCTTTCCCGCGCCGACGATGGTATGAAGCTCGTCGATAAAGAGTATTATCCCGCCCTCACTGCGCCGTATCTCCTCCAAGACCGCCTTCAGACGCTCCTCAAACTCGCCGCGGTACTTCGCACCGGCGATGAGTGCGCCCATGTCGAGGGAGAAGATGGTCTTGTCCTTCAAGCCCTCCGGCACGTCGCCGCGCACTATGCGCTGTGCCAAGCCCTCGGCAATGGCGGTTTTGCCGACACCGGGTTCACCGATGAGGACGGGGTTGTTTTTGGTCTTGCGGGAGAGAATGCGTATGACGTTGCGTATCTCCGTGTCGCGACCGATGACGGGGTCAAGCTCGTTTTCTCTGGCGCGTTTGACAAGATCGGTGCCGTACTTTGCAAGAGCGTCATAGGTGCTTTCGGGGTTGTCGCCCGTGACGGGAGCTGTCTTGACCTTGGCAAGCTCCGAGGTGAAGGCGGACTTGGTTATGCCGTGGTCGGCGAAAATACGCTTGATGGCGGGGGTCGCCGCGGCGAACGCGCCTATCATCAAATGCTCTACGGACACGTATTCATCGCCCATGGATTTTGCCGCCTTTTCGGCGGACCTGATAAGCCTGTCCGCCTCGGAGGAGAGATAGACCTGTGTGGAGTCTCCGCTGACCTTGGGAAGCTGAGCGATGGCGGCGTCAAGCTCGGCGAGCATGGCGTTGCAGTCCACACCCAGCTTGCCCAGAAGCGAGGGGATAAGACCGCCGTCCTGGTCGACGAGCGCGTAGAGCAAATGCTCGGGCATTATATAATTGTTGTGATTCTCTTCCGCCATTGACTGTGCGGTCTGAACGGCTTCTATGGTTTTTTGCGTGTAGTTTTGCGCGTTCATAAAATCAACTCCTTGATTGAATGATCAGATATGAATGGGGCTGTTGATGAGGTTGGAATAATACGCCGCCTCAATGTCATGGGCATCGTAGCGTGAGGAGAGGTAGCCTTTCATCAGTTTATCGAAAAGCGTGATATAACGGCTGATGGCATCGGCAAGCTCGTCGGCGGTGCAGTCGCGCTCCGGGGCGGAGAGGGTGCGGACGAATTTGCCGTCATAAAGCGCGTAGTCAAGCCGATTGCCCGTGAGCGGGAGGAGAAGCCTGTCCTCGATATCCTTCCACAGGCGGAAAAACTCCGTCATCGCACCGATGAGCGCGGCGGACTGCGTCCGAAAGACCACGGAAAGCTCGCCTATTGCCTCCTCCCCGCCGGGAACTAGAGCAACCTCGTACTTCACCGTGGGGCGGTATTTATACTCCAGAGAGCTTTTAAGCGACATGGAAAACGTGTTCGGCGCGAAAAACGGAACAAGCTCCCTCGAGGGTGACATGAGCTGTTCAATGGCGGAGAGAACGTCATTAATGCGCCGCTCGGGTGTGGTGTAATCGACATACTCGGCGAGAATGCTGTTAATAAGGGCGGAACGGCTCGTCCCCATGCGGTGAGCCAGCGCGTCCACCTCCCGCACGACCTCATCATTGAGCATAAGGCTGTATAATGTCTTTTTCATATCATGCACCCCCATTATTATTTTTAATCAGCTATACTATCTTTCCTTACACGCCGAACTATACCACCGACGCGAAACTTTGTCAATAGTTTTATATAAAGCAATAAACGAATTATATTTAATAGAAATGGGGAAGTGGACAAATGCGACAAAATGGGGCGGCGCGATTTACACAGCTTGTACAAAAGAGAAGTTTGAAAAAAAGACTTGCTTTTTCCCGCGGTGTCGGTTATAATGCCCTTGACCTCAGGAGAGGAACGACGAGAGCGTTCCTAAGGGTCAAGTGAAAAGGATTTTTAAGCGGCGGTACGGAGAGACCGGCAAGATCCCACATAGCGAAAGCGCGGGCGTAGTGTGCTTTGCGCGGAGTCGGTGTGTCTTGTCGTGTGGTCGACAGGGCATTTCTTTTTTGCCCGGGTGTGAAAGAACCGACGCAGGGCAGGGTGAGCGCGAAATGAAGCTGAAAGCACAGATAATGGACGAAGCCGCGCTCAAACGTGCGTTGATGAGGATCTCCCATGAGATTGCCGAGCGCAACAAGGGCGTGGAGAACGTGGTTCTGGTCGGCATACGCCGCCGGGGCGAGCCGATCGCGAGGACGGTGCG
This sequence comes from uncultured Oscillospiraceae bacterium, assembly GCA_964496235.1. GTDB lineage: Bacteria > Bacillota > Clostridia > Oscillospirales > Oscillospiraceae > Limivicinus. The sequence continues at coordinate 2,206 of CAZBYU010000231.1, forward strand.
GAAGAACATCGAGCTTATCGAGGGGATAAGCGTCCCCTGCGGGAGCATCGACATCGGCTTTTACCGCGATGACCTCACCATGATAACGGAAAGCCCGCTGGTGCGCCGCGCCGAACTTGACTTCGACGTGAACGCGAAGGACGTTGTGCTGATAGACGATGTGCTTTTCACCGGTCGTACCGCACGCGCCGCGATAGAGGCGGTGTTCTCCTGCGGGAGACCGAGGAGCATACAGTTCGCCGTGCTGGTAGACCGCGGACACCGCGAGCTTCCCATTCGCGCCGACTATGTCGGCAAGAATATACCCACCTCGCGCAGCGAGCTGGTGGAGGTGCGACTGCCGGAATATGACGGCGAAACGGGCGTGTACCTCATGGACAACACCTGAAAAAGCACAGAAAAGCCCACTTTCGATTCCCGATAAAATCGGCGAGAGCCGTTTTTATAG
>CAZBYU010000232.1:0-2638 GCA_964496235.1 uncultured Oscillospiraceae bacterium
GGTGATCATGGTGGTTATACCCCTTTCATGTTGATACTATACCCTGCGGCTAAGCTTTGGGCGGAAAGGCAACCGCATCGGCGGCATGACCCCAAGGCTGAGTGCGCGGGCGCATACTGGAGTATAGTAACACCGGTATGACCAATTGTCAAGTGTTTTGTGCGGAGTGGGGTAGTAAAGTCTTTTGTAGCCGTCCCCGACCTCTTGAAACTCTCGCTTTTATATGATAACCTTAACCCGCTCCTTCCGCCGGGTGGGAGATAGCGTTTGCCGCGCATCATTAGACCGGCATGGATGGCTTTGCTCTCCGTGCTTGAAGATGCGCCGGTGGGCGCGTTTTTTATTTTTATCCGGCTTGCGTAAAGCTCGGTCGGTCGAGGGTGGAATATTTACAGCACGGGTCACCCTTAGTGTACTTGAGGTTTTGTGGGCATACTTCACGAAGCTGTCAAAGGGCTTTACAAAGCCGCTCTACTCCGTTATCACACTCGTCGGTCTCGCGGCAAGCTTCATTCTTCTCGCAAAGGCAACTAAAACCCTACCACCGGGTACAGCCTACGCCGTGTGGACGGGGATAGGCGCACTTGGCTAGGTAATGGTGGGGATTATCGCGTTCAAAGAGCCTGTCACGGCGGCAAGGCTTTTCTTTGCCGTGCTTCTTCTGGCGGGGATAGTCGGGCTGAAGCTGACAAACACGTAACGCGAACGTGATGCACAAAAAAGAGGCTCGACATTATCACATGTCCGACCTCTTTTTCAAAATAGTTAATTCAAATATTTCAACAAGCCGCTCATCAAGCCCGGTTTTTTCTCAGCTCCGATGTACCGTTGTCGTTGTGCTGTTGCGGCAGAGTAACGCCCAGCTTTTTGCACCGGCATCTTACCGACGCAACATTACGCTTCAGCTCCAGAGATATCTCGTACACCGGTACGCCATCTTTGCACCGTTGCTCGATTATCCTGTCGTCCTCCGGTCTCCACGGTTGCTCTTGCATTTGAAAACGTTGCTTCTCCATGGCAACTATGGCGTTAATATTGTCCACAATATGGTGCTGTGCCGCCTTGTCGTATACCACCACACTGTACTTACCCGACTTGCCGTTTCTTTGCTCCACAGCTATGCCCAGCCTTTCGCCCTCCACCGTCGGCTTTTTCGTTTCATTGCCGTCTGAATGCTTATCAATGGAAAGAAGACCGTTCTCAATGAGCCAGAATGTGATGCTCGAATAGCGCAGACGCGTTTCCCCGCCCGTAACCTCGGCGGCGGCGTTGAGCCGCCTTGCGATATCGCTGACAGTGATCGGCGTATCGGAAAACGCAAAATTCCCGCACTGCTCCTCAGTGATGAAAAACGGACGTTTTTTCGGCTTCCCCGAAAGCTCAGCCCCCTTTTCCGTCACCTTTTCCAACAGCTCTGCCACGTACGAAAAGCAGCGTGAAACATGCACATTGTGTATTATTTCCCCATCCGGCACCGGCGTATCGTCCAAAGGACTGATACCGTTAGCAAGCTTGTCGAGATATAGTCGCGCATGCTTAATTCTGTCGGTGTCTGTCATGATCAGAACGCTCCTTTCCGAAATTAAAATAATATGAAAAAACGCAAAGACGTTGCGCTGTAGGAGCTATGTTATAAAATGGTGCAGTACAATGGTATTTTATCACAGTCTGTCGCCAATATCAATCTTTTTTACATAATTAATATAATTATTTCGTGACTTTTGCAAACACGGTACAAGGTACGCATTTTGAAAGCCGAGTTGACGGCAATACGTTCTGCCAATATCTGTCTCGCAATACCGCAAAAAACCGCAGAGACAGCATACTACTGCCTCCGCGGTTGGAAATAACTATTTAACTGTGGAGTGTATTTCCTCGCTGACGGACGCTAATCCAAGCTCCTCTTTCAGTTCATGGAGTGTCATTACACGCGCACCGATGCGCGCCATGTCGGCAAGATTTGCCTGCTGAACCGCCTCTGTGACGGACGAGGTGCAGTCCGACAGCACTATCACGTCATAATCCAGTGACAGCGCATCGTAACAGCTTGTTCGGACACAGTTCGGCGTGGTAGTTCCGGCGAGGATAACCGTGTCGATTCCGAGCCGGCGCAATAACAGATCGAGATTTGTTGCGAAAAACGCGGAAAAGCGGGGCTTTACAATGCAGTAATCGCTCTCATCGCGCTCAAATTCGGTGGGGAAGTCATCGTTCATCTCCTCACCGCACTCCTCGGACAGCGGCTTGCCTCCGGTAAGCCACAAATCGCGGCGGCACTTTTCCACATCACTGCCGTCGGCTTTATAATGCCGCACTGCAAACACCACGCTTTGCCCCGCATCACGGCAAACTCGCAACGCCTCGGCACACTTTGGCACGGTGTCTGCCGCCATGGGTATGCACAGCGGGGAACGTGGGTCGATAAAGCCGCGTTGCATGTCAATCATGATAAGGGCGTATTTCTCCATTGCAAGGAATCACCTTTCGTTTTGCTTTGTCCCTATCATGGCATACGTTTCGCTTATTGTCAAGGCAACGAGGATAATTCGGCAAAACGCCTCATTGGCATGCAACGAAGGATGGAAAGATGATTCTCGTCCGCTCAGCTCAAGCGACGCACCGGGCGCACGTATTTCCA
>CAZBYU010000233.1:0-2622 GCA_964496235.1 uncultured Oscillospiraceae bacterium
CGGCGTTATATATAACGCCGATAACGCCGTAGGTATACGGCACGGTGTAAACATCGTCCGGGTCATAGTACAGCCCACGATACTGCGCGTCTATGTACTTATAGTTCGGAATATTGTCGAAGTTGAGAGGGAGAAGCATGTCCTCGGAGCGCATACGGTCTATCATATAGTCCGAGGGAATGACCACGTCAAAGCTCACCGCGCCGCTTGAGAGCTTGGCGTACATGTCCTCATTGCTGGCAAAGGTGGTGTAGTTGACCTTCACCTTGCGTCCGTAGGTCTCCTCGTACCATTCCTCAAACGCGGCAATGGTGTCGAGAGTGCCATCTGAGCCGTCGGAGATGTATTCACCCCAGTTATATACGTTCAACTCGTCCGTGCTGTTGCCGGAGAGGAGGAGAACGGCGACCACGGTCGCGGCGAGGATTCCGCCGATGATGCCGCCCGCAACACGCTCTGAACGCTTGCGCTCGCGCTGCTCCTTGGTCTTGCGGGGCTTCGTGTCGTCATCGACGATATTGTTGAGAATGAGCAGGGCGAGAATGACAAAGAAGATTATCGTCGCAAGGGCGTACATCTTGGGTGTGACGGTTTTTTTCGTCATGCTGTAGATGCGGATGGGCAGGGTCTCAAAGCCGTTACCGGAGGTGAAATAGCTGATGACGAAGTCATCGAGCGAGAGCGTGAACGCCATTATAAAGCCCGTCACTATGCCGGGCATGATCTCCGGAATCTCTACCTTGAAGAATGCCTGTAGCGGGGTGCAACCGAGATCCATCGCGGCCTCCGGCAGAGCCTTGTCCATCTGCCGTAGCTTCGGCAGGACTTGCAGAATGACGTACGGCAGGCAGAAGGTGATATGCGCGATAAGCATCGTCCAAAAGCTCAGGCTCGTTGCCGCGCCGAAAAGCCGACCCACGAACACGAACATCAGCATAAGCGAGATACCGGTGATGATATCCGGGTTTATCATGGGGATATTGGTGACAGTGTCCATGGTCGCGCGCATGGCGCGACTGCGGAGCTTGTTGATGCCGACGGCGGCGGCAGTACCCATCACGGTGGATATAACTGCGGCAGAAATGGCGAGAACGAGGGTGTTTTTCACCGCGCCGAGGGTTTCCGCGTCGCGGAAAAGCTCTTTGTACCAGTTGAGAGAGAACCCGGAGAACACCGACAGGCTCTTAGATTCGTTAAAGGAGAATACAAGCAGAATCGCAATGGGGGCAAAGAGGAAAACCATGATAAGCCCTGTGTAGATTCCAGACATTTTTTTCATAATCCACGCACCTCCTTATACAGCTGTGCGCTTGTTGGCGGCGTGTTGCAAAACCGCCATGCATGCCAGCAGTATCACCATCAGAATAAAGGCGATCGCCGCGGCAAAGTGGAGGTTGTTCGCCACGTACTGACCCTCAATCGCGTCGCCTATGAGGTAGAACTTTCCGTTGCCGAGCTTTTGGGAAATGTAGAACGTGGAGATGGAGGGGATAAGCACCATGTTCACCCCGGAGATGACCCCGGGCAGGCTCAGCGGCCATATAACGCGCCTTACCACGCCCGCACTGTTACAGCCGAGGTCACGCGCGGCTTCGATGAGGCGGGTGTCCATCTTCGCCATGACGGAGTATATGGGCAGTATCATATACGGGAAATAATCGTATACCATGCCGATGACGACGGCGACCTCGGTGCCGATTATATGCACACGCCCCAGACCCAGCGCGGAGAGGAGACCGTTTAATATGCCAGTGTCCTGCAAAATAGTCATCCATGCGTAGGTGCGGATAAGAAAGTTCATCCACATGGGGATCATGATAAGCGTCACAAGTATTTTCTGCGTCCTCGCCTCGGCGCGGGCGATGATATACGCCATGGGGTAGCCGAGCAGAAGGCAGATAAACGTGGATATCACCGCAAGCTTCAGCGAACGCAGGAAGATGACCAGATACGTGCGTACCTCGCCTCCGTCGACGGCAGAGGTGGCGGTGAAAAAGCGGGTGACGTTGTCGGTGGTGAAGTTGAAGCTGTTGTCGGTAAAGGCGTAATACGCCACAAAGGCGAGCGGCACGAGAATAAACAGCACCGCCCACGCCGAGTACGGCACGAGAGTGAGCCGCTGAATAAGTGGGGAGCGGCGGGTGTTGTCCGGTGTTTTCATTCGTCTATCTCACTTTCCGCGTCGCTCAGCTCGTCAAGCTCGTTGGAGAAGGAGGAATAGTCGCCGTACATACCGGAATACTCGGACTTTTTCATGATGTGTATTGCGTCCGGCTCTATGTAAAGACCGATGTGCTCGTCCACGTCGACAAAGTCCGTAGTCTGAATCATCCACTTAAAGCCGTTTATGTCCACGATTATCTCATAGTGAACTCCGAGGAAGGTCACGCTCGTCACGACGCCGCGTAGCATGCCCTTCTCCTCGCTGACAATGTCCACGTCCTCCGGACGCACGACCACGTCCACCGCCTCTCGGCGGTCAAACCCCGCGTCAACGCAGTCAAACACATGCCCCGAGAACGCCACCTTGTAGTCGGCAAGCATCACGCCGTCGAGAATGTTGCTCTCGCCGATGAAGTCTGCAACAAAGGCGTTTTGCGGCTCGTTATATATATCAATGGG
>CAZBYU010000234.1:0-2607 GCA_964496235.1 uncultured Oscillospiraceae bacterium
GCCGTGGTCTTTGACGCGCTTTCCGCCGCCAAGGCTCGCGGAGCGGATATAATCATCATAGACACCGCCGGGCGGCTTCACAACAAGGCAAACCTCATGAACGAGCTTGCCAAGATCCGCCGCATTATCGACCGGGAGCTTCCCGAGGCTGATGTCGAGACGCTTTTGGTTCTCGATGCCACCACCGGGCAAAACGGACTTATACAAGCAAAGGAATTCAAAAATACCGCCGGTCTTACCGGCATCGTGCTTACTAAGCTTGACGGCACGGCAAAGGGCGGCATAGTCTTTCCCATCGCCGCCGAGCTTGGCGTACCGGTGAAGTATGTCGGCGTCGGCGAGGGTGCGGATGACCTTATCCCCTTTGATGCGAAAAACTATGTAGAGGCACTGTTCAAATGATGAAACTGATTCTTGCGAGCAATAACGCCCACAAATATTCCGAGTTTCGTGCAATGACCGAGGGGCTTGATATCGAGCTTATCTCTCAGCACGAGGCGGGGTGTGATTTCGAGGTCGATGAGACAGGCACGACCTTTGAGGAAAATTCCTATCTCAAGGCCGCCGCCGTCACCGCCGTGACGGGCTGTGCCGCCGTGGCTGACGATTCCGGTCTTGTTGTGGATGCACTCGGCGGCGCGCCGGGCATCTTCTCCGCGCGTTACGGTGCACCCGAGGTCAAGACCGATGCCGAGCGGTATGAATATCTTCTCTCTCAGCTCGGTGATGAGGAGAAAAGAAGTGCACGCTTCGTCTCCTGCATATGTTGCACCATGCCCGACGGCGCGGTTTTACGTGCAAGGGGCGAGTGCGAGGGGGAAATCCTCTTCGCGCCGCGCGGCGAAAACGGCTTCGGCTATGACCCCGTTTTCCGTCCCGATGGGTATGAGACCAGCATGGCGGAGCTTACCCCCGACGAAAAGAACGCAATATCCCACCGCGGCAAGGCTCTGCGGGAATTTATGAATGTGTTAAAGGAGCATATCAATGCCGATAACAAGTAAGCAACGGGCGCAGTTGCGCTCTCTCGCAATGCACGAGGACACCATTATTCAGGTAGGGAAGGGCGGTGTGACCGAGGCGGTTATTGAATCCGTCTCCAACGCTCTTCGCGCAAGGGAGCTTGTCAAGGGCAAGGTTCTCGAAAACTCCATGCTCACCGCGCGCGAAGCCTGCGACGCACTCAGTGAGGCCTGCAAGGCCGAGCAGGTTCAGGTAATCGGCACGAAGTTCGTGCTTTATAAAAGAAACCCCAAAGAGCCGAAAATCGAGCTTGTAAAGGACAAAAAGAAATGATGCTTGCTATCTACGGCGGTAGCTTCAACCCGCCGCACCTGGGGCATTTGGAAGCCGCGCGTTCAGTCGAGGCTGAGCTTGCCCCCGATAAGCTTCTCATTATCCCCGACAATATCCCGCCCCATAAGAGCATGGAGCCGGGTAGCCCCACGGCGGAACAGCGGCTTGAGCTGTGTCGGCTCAACTTCCGCACGCTCGAAAATGCGGAGATATCCGACATGGAGATAAACCGCCAGGGCAAAAGCTATACTGCCGACACGGTGCGTGAGCTTCGTCTTAGCTATCCTGAGGACGAACTGTGTCTTGTCGTCGGCTCGGACATGCTTTTGACCTTTGAGGAGTGGTACGATTTTCGCTATCTTCTCGATAACTGCCGCTTGGCGGTCGTGTCGCGTGAGGAGGACGATTTAGACGCTCTACGCGCCCAGCGTGACCGGCTCGAACGGGAGTACGGCGCACGAGTGACGCTTTTACAGCATGCTCCGCTCCCCATGAGTTCGAGCGAGATACGCGTCTGGCTTCGTTTGCGGCTGGGGTCGGATCTTTTGGATAACGAGGTGTACGCCTCAATCATCAAAAACCGCTATTATGACGCAATGCCGGAGCTTTGCTGGCTTCGTGAGGCGGCAAAGACACATCTCACGGCAAAGCGCGTGGCGCATGTCGCCGGCTGTGAAAGCGAGGCTGTCCGCCTTGCCATGCACTACGGCGAGAACGCCGAAAACGCCGCCGAGGCGGGCATTCTCCACGATATCACGAAGAAGCTGACCCGTGATGAGCAGTTGATATTGTGTGAAAAATATGCTATTATCTGCGATGAAGTTCAGCTTGCGAACAATAAGCTTCTCCACGCCGTCACAGGTGCCGCATTGGCGCGTGACGAGTTTGGCGTGTCGGACGAGGTTTATAACGCCATCCGCTGGCACACCACCGGCAAGCCCGATATGTCGCTTTTGGAAAAGATAATATATATGGCCGATTATATCGAGCCTACGCGGGATTTCCCGGGGGTAGAGCGTCTGAGGGAGCTTGCGTATAAGGACATAGACGCGGCCATGGCACTGGGGCTGAAAATGAGCATTGAGGATGTCAAATCCGCCGGTGCCGCACTGCATGAGGATACTCAGCATGCCTACGAATGGTATACCAAGGAATCAATGTAAAGGAGAAATAATATGCTTACTCCCGCAGAAATAGCCGGAATCGCCGCCAAGGCACTCGACGATAAAAAAGCCAGAGACGTAAAGGTTTTGCGTACCGCCGAGCAAACGGTTATCGCCGATTATTTTGTCATCTGCAACGGCACGTCCT
>CAZBYU010000235.1:0-2585 GCA_964496235.1 uncultured Oscillospiraceae bacterium
GCTTTATCTTATACCATATTGAATGTTTTTCTTATTACTTATTAAAGATTCATCTTATTCTTATTAATAATAAAAAGCAGAAGCCGCCACTCGGGCAAGTGACGGCTTCATAGCTTTGCTATTATGCTAACAATTTCTTGAGCTAACCGCTTGTCGCGGTACTGTTTGTATGCTCATTATAACCCCCGGGCTGTGCTTTTGTAAAGCACAGTGCGGGGGTATGCTTTTATAAATCTATGACGTAGACCGTGACGGCGCATAGGCCCTTTTCATAGCCGGGTTCGCCGTCGCGCACCATGAGCATCATTCCGCCGGAGCGACCGGGTTCATTGGCTTTCAGGGTGATAGTCGCGCCGATGTCAGCATAGGGCATGGAGACATCATCGCCAATTTTGTCGCCGTCGGCATCATAGCACCAGTACCAGACAGGGTTTTCGGGGACTGTGCCGTCATCATAAAGGGCGGTGAGTGTAAGCTCGTTGCCGACGTGCATGGAGAAGTCCTGAACGGCGTTGCCCTCATAATAGATCCTAAGACCGCCGAGAGAAGCATAGTTTGAATAATCACCGGGGTATGACATGGGTTCAAGACCGCTTGCGGTGACGTTATACGAGCCGTCGGGAAGATTCTCCGCATTGAAGAAAACAGAGCTACAGTCGGTGAGGTTTATTTCCGGTGAGCCGCAATCGTGAATATCACAGTCGGTAAAGTTAGCGCCGGAGACCGTATACATATTGACGGCACTGTTAGAGCAATCGAAAATCTCAGTATTGGCAAGGTTGATCTGTCCGCTCTCCACGGCGTAGACACCGACGACACCGCAACCGTAGAGGCGGCAGGAGGAGATATTGACACCGGTGCAGGCATAAAGACCGACGACGTTGCCGGTGCATGAGCCGGGCTGTTCACTGTGACCGAGGGTGACACCGTCAAGGGTGATGTCGCGGCAATTGGAAAAGCGGAGAACGTCGACATAGCGCGGGACGGCGACGATCTCCGCGCCGTTTTCGCTGATGATGCTGAGATTATCAACGCCGGTGATATTAAGCCCCGGTCCGTCATACTCGCTTATCCAGCTGTACCATTCCCCGCCGTAGCCGCCATACGCCGTGGCTGTGGAGAGGTCATATTGCGCGGCATCGAGATAGATGACCGTGTCGGGCGCGATGGCGGATAAAAGCTCATCGACAGTGTTCACGTGGACATAGCGTATCCCCTCCTCCAGCGTGACATCAAGGCTGACATCTGGCGCGGTGGAGAGCGCGGGGTGTTGGGTCTCGACGCGCTCCATGTGGGAGATGAGGCTTGCGGTCAGCTCCTCCGCGGCAAGGGTACGCGCGGCGGCATCGCTGTAATCCGTGTAGAGCGAGGGATAATAAAGCCCGGTGTCAAAGGCGGTGTTATCGACGGTGATGTCATCGCCGTTGACGGAGAAGAGGGCTTGGTCAAACGCCGTGCTTCCGGAGACCGAACAGCCGAGCATGTAGACATTGCGCGAGTAGCCGGAGGTGATGAGGGTCGCGCCGGTGCAGTCGGAGATGTCGCAGTTCAACACGGCAAAGCCGGTGGTACTTGAAAGCGAGAACAGCCCATCATAGCCGTTTATGCCGCAGTCGTAGATCTTACAGCTGTCGAGGAAAACATCACTGCTTGAATAGGCGTTGACGGCGGAATAGGAGCAGTCGAAAATGTGCGTACCCTCGGCGGAGACGGCGCGGGATTCATAGGACTGTATTCCGACCGTGCCGCAACCGTAAAGCCGGCACTCGTTTATCTGCACACCGTTGACATACTCGAGCATGATGACCCCGCCGGAGCATTCCCCCGGAGCTTCGGTATGCCCGGCGGTTATGCCCCAGAGGGCGATATCGTCACAGGCGTTGAAGCGCAGGACGTTTGCATAGCGCGGGACGGCGGTGACAGTGGGGTGCGCGTCACCCGCGCCGTCGGCGATTATGGCAAGGTTCGATACGCCGCTGATACAAAGCTCGTAGGCGGGGGCTTCGCCGCCCTCGACATCGGAATACACCTCGACCCAGCTATACGCGCCGTCGGCGGTCTGTGCGCCGTAATCGGAGGCGGTTGAGAGATTATAATCCCCCGGGGCAAGGTAGATGACCGTGTCGGAGGCGATGGCGGCTAAAAGCCCATCGACAGTGTCGACCGCGACGCTGTTCGCCCATTCGCCCTCGACCGGGTAGAGCGGTGCGTCGGTCGAGGCGGGTGTGTCGGCGGGTGTGTCCGTCTCCCCTGCCGTTGCCGTATCCGGCGCGGCGGAACACGCGGCAAGCGCGAATAGCACCGCAAACGCCAAAAGAACGGATATATATTTCTTCATGGCTCAATTCTCCTTATCTGCATGGTTTAATCAAGAAGCTTCTGCTATTGTAGACGCAAGGCGCGGCGGAAAAGTTTCACGCATATGGGAAAATTTCCGACGGCGGAGACGAAAATATGAAATTTCGTGAAATAATGAGCGGGGTGTGAGCATGAAATGTTGAAATCGGCGGGAAATGTGATATAATAAGCAATTATGAAATAAATTACCGTGGAGGCGTATGCTTAAATGAGCAAGAAACAGTTCA
>CAZBYU010000236.1:0-2574 GCA_964496235.1 uncultured Oscillospiraceae bacterium
CTATTATCCCGCATATTATCCCCGTCACCCATGCCACCGCCGCCGCGAAAAGCGCGAGACGCAGAGTGTTGGGAAACGCCGTGCCTATAAGCTTGGCAACACTGCGGTTGAGGGAATAGCTCGTACCGAAATCGCCCGTCAGCGCGCCGGAGATATAGCGCGCAAACTGCACATAGAACGGCTGATCCAGCCCCAACTCCGCCGTCATCCGCTCTATAGTCTCCGCCTTGGCATGCTCGCCCATCATTGTCGTTATCGCGTCGCCAGGCACAATGCGTAGCAGTATAAATATCAAAAGTGCGACGCCCAGCATGACGATCGCGGCCTGCAAAACGCGGCTGAGTATGTTTTTTGCCACGGATTCACCCCTTTTCGGATATATCCATAGGCGGTCGAAATCGTCCGCCTAAACGCACAAGGCGGACGCCCGGTTTACGAGCGTCCCCATGCGTTATTTTTTCAAATTGATTATTTCAGCACCACGTCTGCGGCGTAGAAGTTGCTGAAGCCCGCCCAGTAGGGTACAAAGCTCTCCACGCGCTCGCCGATGGCGAAGAGATGCGTGTTGCCCAGAAGCGGCACCCATGCCGCGTCCTCTTCGACTATCTTCTTTTCCAGTGCCTGATACTCTGCCATGCGCTCGGTATCGTCCGTAATGCCGGAGGCGGCGGCAACGCGAGCCATTACGGTTTCATCTGCGTAGTTGAGACTGCGTATCGCGGTCTTCTCGGCAGAGCCGAAGAAGGTGTACATTATGTTCGCCGGGTCATTATAGTCCATTGTCCAGTTGGCGACGAAGGAATCCATCTCGCCGGACTTACGCAAATCGAGCCACGAGGATTCGTCATAGCTCTTTATCTCTGCCGTGATGCCTATGGCTTGGAGTTGTTGCTGAATGACCTGGTAGACAAGCTGAGTGTTGCCGGAGGAAGAGGAGTCCATCGAAAGCTCGAAGTGGATCTCGCCCTCGGCGTACCCCGCCTCGGTCAGCAGTGCCTTTGCCGCGTCGGGGTCATATGCCGGGCGGTCAAGCTCGGCGTTGAAGCCCCATACGCCCTTGGGGATAATGCCGTTTTCGACTATTGCGTCGCCGCCGTATATCGCGGCGACTATTGCGTTGGCGTCAATTGCCATTTGCAGTGCGCGACGTACATTCACGTCGGATAGATACTCGTTGTTCGCGTTGAGCGCGAAGTACGTCAAGCCGACGCGCGGGCTGACGATTATCTTGTCGGCGTAAAGGGTTTTGTATGTTGCGTCCACAATGCTCGAATCGAGAGACTCAAGGTCGATTATATCCAGCTCGCCGTTTTGATACATGAGGTTCTGCGTCGAAGAATCGGGGATTATAGACACTACGACTTTCTTCACACTCGGCTCATCGCCCCAGTATTTGTCGTTATACTCAAGCGTGTAGTGGTCATTGACGACCCACTCGGTCACGACATACGGTCCTGTGCCTATTGTGTCGGCGCATTCAAGACCGAAAGCGTCAACGCTCTCCATCGTCTCCTTGTCGACTATCGACATTGCAGGTCCGGTAAGCTCCGCGATGAAGCCGGCGTTTGCCGCGGCAAGGGTGATGTCAAAGTGTAAATCGTCCGTCACGACGAAGCCCTCAAGTGTGTCGCTATCGCCGTTTTGCAGTGCCGCACTGCCCAAAACCTCAAGCGGCACATCGTCGTTCACGCCGCCCGCGGTCAAAAGCCGCTCAAAGCTGTACTGCACGTCGGAGGCGGTAAGCTCACTGCCGTTGGAGAACACAATCCCCTCGCGCAGAGTGAAGGAGTAGGTCAAGCCGTCCTCACTCACGGTGTACCCCTCGCAAAGGCTCGGCACAATTGCGGTGCTTCCGTCGCTTTCAACCTCCGACTCGAAAAGTCTGTCGAATATGTTCATGGGAACCATGTAATTGTCCGTGGTCTGTGCCACGTCCATCGTGCTTATGTCGTAAAGTGCCGCGACTCTGAGTATCCCATCCTCAACGGGTACGCTCGCCGCCGCAGGCACCGCAGGTGCGGCATTGCTCGCAGACGAGGCGGCAGAGCCGGACGCGCCGCATGCACAACAGCTCAGTGCCAGCGCGGCGATTACTATACAGGAAATCAGCTTCTTCATGCTTGAAACCTCCTTGAAAATACTTGCTGTACCTCTATCTTGTGTCCCTATTATACGCCGAATCTTTTGCAATTGAAAGAGCGCAGGGTGCGAAAAACATTGCAAAGTGTGCTATAGGCGCAAAAAATGCTTGATATATGTCGCACTGTATAACGAATAAGGTCGTCAAGCTTCTCATTGACGGCGAAGAAGTGACCTTCAACCTGAACGAGAACGGTGAGCCGGAAATCTCTGCCGAAGTCCTGCAAGCCCCAGAAGCCGGTGAACACGAAATAGTCTTTGTCTTTTCGGACGGCTCTTGCAAAGCGTTTTTTCCGTAAAGCAAACTGTGAATTATACGTACACTAGAAAACAGAATAGTTCGAGCATTTTAAGAATTAATCCCAAATCACCTGTACGCATTTGCGTACAGGTGATTTTTCAACACATGTAAACATAATTTAATTAACTTAATAT
>CAZBYU010000237.1:0-2574 GCA_964496235.1 uncultured Oscillospiraceae bacterium
CAAGCATCATCAGCCGTGCCGTTGTAGCTTAGTCCGATGCCGGTGTCAGTCAATCCGCTCAGCGACCCAACCGTCGCCGCAAAAGCCGGGAAAGTCATGATTGGAACGGCTGCAAGCACTATCAAAGTAGCGAGCAGCAGTGCCAGTGAAGATCTTAAAACTCTTTTTACCATTGTTTTTTCCTTCTTTCTTTATTTTTGTTTTTTTTGGAAGCACTTAATTCCGAGCAGATGCTCACCCCTATAATCAAGGCTACGACTGCCCACAGATGCGCACGATGAAGCAGCATGTCGCTATCATCATACACTCGGAAAAACTCGATTATAAACCTGAATATTCCGTAGCCCACCATATAAATCGGATACGCCTTTCCTTCGGTTTTCCTCTTCCATATTTTAGGGCAAAGGATAGCCAGCAGAACAACATAGAACAGGATCTCCGCTTCCCGTGTTGGAAACCGCATTCCTGTAGTAGTGCCCGGAATCAAGATGCCTTTACAGCACCCGCTGACGATACAGTTGACCCTGGCACACATGACAGTGACGATCATGCACGGGGCAAGCAGATCACACACCTCACCTGGTGGGCGTTTTGAGACCTTCGCACCGAGAAGGTATGCCACAGGCATGAGGAACACTCCTCCGAACAGGCTCATATTGCCAATGCTTTCGACATCAAAGCCGGTCTCCAAAAAGGCAAATACCTTTACGGCAAATACTCCGAATGCGGTATGCATTATTGCGATCGGTATGGCGATCCACCACTCCATACGAAGTCGATCCCGAAGTAAGACAAGCCAGACAGCCGTGAATATCGCACCGATCAGAAGTAAAAGCCACAGTGCATGGTCGACTATCAGGTCAAGAAATCCGTCCATGATCTGTTTCTCCTTTCTCAACAAATTTATGTTCGGTGTAAGGCTTGTACAGATCGCATTCGACAAAGCAGTGATGTCCTGTTTGCTCTCCCGGCGGAATATCGCCGCGCCAATCGCCGTACTTTTGGGTGAGATAAGCGTCATATTCAGTAGGAACGCGGACGCTCAGTCCTTCGAATGTCATTATAACACCGTCTCCGTACTGCTCTCTTGCGGCAAACTCTTTCGGTGATGCCGAATTGGCGTGATTACACCATATATCGCTCTCTTTTGCGGGGAATGATGAGACGAACTTATCAAATGATGCGATCTCCGCCGCGGTGTCCTTTTTATATCCAAACATTTTGAACAGCAACCAATACAAATTGGTGCGAAACATTAAGACATTGGACGAGGAGAGGCGATTATAGTTTAATCTAACTCTGCGTGCCGCATCGAAATTTGCTCGCTTTCGTCGGAAGGATCTATAATCCGAATCGTTATTCCACATACCGTCGAGCGGAAAGACATCGATGAACACTCCGTGATGAATATTCAACCGTTCAGTCATTGTCTCGACATATGTTGTGCGACTATCGCGAAGCTTACTGCCCAAAAGATGAAACTCGGGATCAGTGTGATAATTCTGCAAAAAGCACCAATCAGGCAAGAGTCCCGGTCCATCGCGACAGAAGGTCTCATAATCTTCTCTCGGCAGTGCGACATCTATATCATCATCCCATGGAACAAAGCCACCAAACTTTACCGCACCAAGTGCAGAGCCACAGACGAGATAGTATGTAAGATCAAGCTTTTCACAGACAGACAAAAACTGTCGCAGGAGTTCAAATTCAACCTGCTGTAAATCGTTCATATCATCACCCCCATTTCTAAAATCATCATTTATTGCTTCTATTGCTTCAATTCTACGGCTTTTTTCCACAATCGGCAAAGCCTATACAAGTGTCCCACGTTTGAGGAGCGCAGTGCTCGATGGAATACGCGTCGTTTGATTCCTGTCGGTCTATCGGACGATATCGCGGCTCGGCATATGGAAGTGTCTCTAAAGCTTTCCCACCACTTTGCGAAATCGTCGCGACTCATATTCAAGACATACGGTCTTGCCATTATGTCCACAGTTGCCTCGAACGCCCACTTTCTCTGTGTGACAGGATCTATGCGCACATCGGCATGCATCTTTTTGAAGGTCTTGTCGTAGAGGGGGGCATAATCTTTGCTTGTACTCATGGCAGAACCCTGTACGATGTTATAATAATAGTGTGCCACACTCGTAAAGCAGATCTTATTACAGCAGCAGAGATAGTCAAAGACGAACAGCATGTCTTCGCCTATTGTCAAATCGGCGTCAAATCGAATATTCTCGCGGCGTATCGTATCCGTCGAGAAAAGCTTATTACAAGCCGAAACCGCTATACCGTAGCGGATATCGCCGCAAAAAAATCGATCGACCCAGTCAGCGTCAAGCGAAATCTCACTCTCGATCTTGGTCAGTGCTGAGCCGTCGCCGTCGGTGCATATCACGTCGACAACAGGCAGTGTGCCTTCAGCATACATTTCATACAGAGCCTCGATATAATTGGCTGTAACCGTATCGTCGGCATCTACAAAAGCAAGCAGTTCTCCACATGCCACGTCAATACCTGCGTTCCTTGACCTGCTGACTCCCGAGTTTTGCTGATTTACGAGATGTATACGCC
>CAZBYU010000238.1:0-2573 GCA_964496235.1 uncultured Oscillospiraceae bacterium
TATTGCGTCTGATATTGCCGCAGCTGAGTGCGGAGGAATAACAATACCGTTTACGCCGTCGCGAACTATCTCGGTATTGCCACCAACATCTGTTACGATGCACGGAAGCCTTGCCGCGCACGCCTCAAGGATCGAAATGGATAAATTTTCGTGAAGTGACGGTGAGATAAAGAAGTCAGACGCAAACAAATACTTTCTCACATCTTCCTGTTGACCCACAAACACCACTCTGTCATCGGTACAACGACATCTCATCTCTTGAAGATAATTTCCATCTCCCACGATCAGTAAAAGAAACTTTTCATCAAGATGTTTGATTGCATCAATCAAATAGGCAAGGCCCTTTTCCTTGGTAACGCGACCGACATACACGCCCATCGTGACATTGATCGGGAGCCCGAGCTCACTTTTGGCGGCAAGTTTTTGCGTTTCATCGCACGGTGGATATACAGGCATTCGATTATATACATGCGGGAGCATTTTTCTCTTATATTTTTTGAAAATGTCCCGATCACTTGCTTTTTTGTAAACGCAGGATATACCGTCAGACATGCTGAAAATCATCGGTTCAATGATATGTCTGCACACCCACCTTTTGACCGAAGAATAATACACAAGATCACTGAACATACCGTGTACCGTCACAAGGATCTTGCCGCGGCGGGCAATCTTTGCGCCGATAACAGCGTTAAAGCTCTCCACACCTGCTCCCCGAATATGAATGATATCGGGGTCGGCATCACAAACCATTTTTCGCCAAGCTCGAATGTCAGACAAGCTGATGCCATCGTGGGGATCGTTCAAAACGATCGGGATCAATTCGTAACTCTCAGCAATTGAAGATCGTGAGAACAACGACTCGTATTCGGTTTTGAGACCGCCATTGTTCGTGCCGCCAACACACTGTTGCGCGACTCGGCATTTTTGAATTTGCATTTTACACCTCTTCACCAACAGCAAGCGAAACGATCCGTTTTGCGACCGACTCCGCAGACAGTCTATCCTCAGCGTAGCTTGCAAATTTTGCGTATTTCTCTGACGTTTCCTCGTCTGTGGCGGCGAGTGCTCGCTTCAGGGCATCGACAAGTGCGTCGGTCGGGTCGATGTTTTGATCGATCGCATATATAAAATCAGCATAGCAGTCCGGCATACCGTCAAGCATATATGCAACAACCGGCTTCCCTGTCATCAGATACTCGATGTTTTTCGACGGAAAAGAATATTTGGTATATTCCTCGTTGTTGGGGCGAGGATTAACGAGAACTGCGGCTCGTGCGAGATAGCGTTTCACTTCGTCCGGTGATATCTGCCCTTTCAGAATAATGCGATGATCGGTCGCAGCACGCTCCTTTGCATATCCCACTGCGTCACCATTTCCACAAAGGATCAGCCGATAGTGCTCTCCATTGAGCTTTGAAAAAGCGTCAACGAGCGTCTTTACGCCAAAGCGATCGTAAAGTTTACCCGCATACACGATATCGATCGTGTCACGCACATCACATTTAATATTTGATACATTTGGCAGTGCAGTGTCGACAATGCCCTCGACAACAATGTACGGGCGGTCATCGACGCCGAGTGCGCAAGCCATCGGATCGGTCAAAACGACCAACGTGTCGACCTTTTTCATATGTCTTTCGATCGATGCGATATCAATCTTTTTGAATGTATCATAAAGCATTCCTCTATGTGATTCGAGGTTCATGTACTGTGGCAAATCGGGTGCAATCAGGCAGATTTTTATGCTCGGATCAAGCTTTTTAGCATATGCCGCGGCAGAAAGAAACGGATCATGGACACTGTAGACAACGATTATCTTGTTCTTTTGTTTTTTCTCTGCAAAGGAACGTACAGCTTTTTTCAAGGCATATGCTCTGGATATATTGCGAAATCCCCACACGTTGTTGAACCGAACATACTCGCACAAATCCTGCGACTTTTCAAACCCGGAAAACCGCACCGTACGACTGTAGTTTGGATATGCTCCGATAAACGGTGCAGAAATCACACGAAGGTTATTCGCTCCACAGATTTTGTCAAATGAGCGTATCAACTTGATCTGCATCAAATTTGCCGAGAATTCAACGCTTGTCTTAGCGTTGACCTTTACTTCGGCTTCATTCTCGTTTGCAAATACGCCGCAAAGAAAGAGGATATTCATATCGGCTCTACTGTTTACCACTTGGAAATCCTCCACACATCTCGAAAAGCATCTTTTCGTAATACCAATCATTTTCTCGAACGGATTATCTCCAAACTTTGCTTTGAAGATACAATAAGTGCGGTCAGAGCATTCCGCGCAGCACTTACATATTTTCTCTGCCGCAAATATGCGTATGACAGTGTAGCATAGTGTCGAGTTTTTATATATTTGACTGTCTGCATGTCTAATTTGTCAAAAAAACGTTTTTTATACTCAAACAAGTCGTTTTCCCCATCAATTTTCCCTCGACCGCTTGACAAACCGCCTTCACCGGTATGCACAACAGCCTTGACATCACACACGGGAAGATAACCAGACATCCCGCCGCCATCGATTGCCCTCTCCATAAGATAGAATTCGTCGCCAATGT
>CAZBYU010000239.1:0-2548 GCA_964496235.1 uncultured Oscillospiraceae bacterium
TCCCCACACTGTGCCATCAGCCGGAGCTGTCGATTTTCGGCGCGTGCAGACTGTGTACCGTTGAGGACGACAAGGGGCGTACCTTCGCCTCCTGCTCGGAAAAGCCGAAGGACGGCATGGTGATTTACACGCACACCGCGCGTCTGCGCCGCTACCGCAAGCTCATAGTGGAGTTGCTTCTCGCCGCGCATAACGGCAACTGCACCACCTGTGACCAGCACGGCAAGTGCAATTTGCAGGAGCTTGCATATCAGCTGGGCGTTAACATGGTGCGCTTTGAGAACAACCGCGAGCTTCAGCCGGTCGACTTCTCCTCCCCCGCTATTGTACGCGACCCGAACAAGTGCGTCCTCTGCGGCAACTGCGTTCGCGTATGCAACGAGATTCAGGGCGTGGGCGTTCTGGGCTTTGCCCACCGCGGCACAGATACTGTTGTCTCCCCCGCGTTCAACCGCAAAATGTCCGAGACAAAGTGCGTTGGATGCGGACAGTGCCGCGTGGTTTGCCCCACCGGTGCGCTGACCATACATCACAGCATGGCGGGCTTCTGGGAAGCTCTCGACAACCCGAACACCCGCGTTGTCGCGCAGATCGCGCCCGCAGTGCGTGTGGCAGTGGCAGAGGCATTCGGTCTGCCGAAGGGCGAAAACGTAATGGGCAAGGTCGTTGCCGCACTGCACAAGATGGGCTTCGACGAGGTGTTTGACACCACGTACACCGCAGACTTGACAATAATGGAGGAGTCGGCGGAGTTCTTGGAGCGCGTCGGCAAGGGTGAAAAGCTTCCGCTTTTGACCTCATGTTGCCCGGCATGGGTGAAATTCGTTGAAAACGAGTTCCCGGAGTTCAAGAAAAACATCTCCACCTGCCGCTCTCCGCAACAGATGTTCTCTGCGGTTTTGAAGGACTACTACCGCTCCGACGAGCATTCGCAGGGAAAGAAGACCTTTGTCGTGTCCATCATGCCCTGCACCGCGAAAAAGATGGAGGCGGAGCGCGACGACGCATACACCTACGGCATAAAGGACACCGACTACGTAATGACGACTGCCGAGCTTATCCGCATGATACGCGGCTTCGGCTTCTCCTTCGAGGAGCTTGACAGCGAGGCCTGCGACATGCCGTTTGGTCTCGGTTCCGGCGGCGGTGTGATATTCGGCGTGAGCGGCGGCGTGACCGAGGCCGTGCTACGACGTCTCACCGACGGTCACGACACCGCAACCCTCACGGCACTCGCCGAAAGCGGCGTTCGCTCCAAGGACAGCATTAAGGAGTTGACCGTTCCTTATAACGGCATTGATGTGAAGATCTGCGTTGCCTCTGGTCTTGCAAACGCCCGCAAAGTGCTTGAACAGGTCAAGAGCGGTGAAAAGGAATATCATCTCATCGAGATAATGGCATGCCCCGGTGGTTGCGTCATGGGTGGCGGTCAGCCGATAACCGGCTCAAAGCAAGTCCGTTATGACACCCGCTCCAAGGGCTTGTACGCCGCAGACAACGCCTCGGCTATCAAGAAGTCCAACGAAAACCCGATGATTGATTTCTTCTACAACGGCATGTTCAAGGGCAAGGAACACGAGTTGCTCCACAACAAAGAATAAGCTATTTTAATAACACTCCGGAGTACGGCAAAAACCGTACCCCGGAGTGTTTCTATGGATTGATGTATAAAAGAGAAATGGACGTTGGCAGTGTTTAAATTCAAATCACCGGCAAATAGTAGATTGTCGGGTCATCACGAATCAACAGTTTATATTCACCGTTAACGTTGCTTATGTCCAAATCCATGTCCCATGTTTCTCCAAACGCGCTGAACGAACACTCAAACGTATCATTGTCAAGCATTTTCCACTCAAGCTCTGTATCTGCGTAAATTTTGCTTCCGTAACAACTCACTATTCGTCCGTTTCCGTTTTTATTGAATGCTATCCTGACATTCCCCGCTCCGCCGTTTTTGTTACCCGACCATGAGCTTTTAGTTTGCCAAGTACCGACATTCGTGAGAATCTCCATGTTTTCACTGCGTACTATTGCGGAAATCTCATCATAATAGGGTGCGTAAACATAGAATGTACCCTTGTCGTCCGGCATCAAACGCGGATAGTTTTTTTCGGTGTTCAAACTAAAACAAATCGGAACGCTATTGCCAACACCCTCGGTAATCTCCATTACCTTCGTCTGCGAGTCATATGAATAGCTTATTGAGACCTTTCCGTGTTTACCCGTGCCGTCGACATAGAATGAATACGCATATCCATGTGAACTCCGATTTGTCGGAGAAAACAATTATGGTTAAAAACCCGAAGAGACGCTTGGGAAGCTTATTGATAAAGCCGGCGTTTATTTCATCGACAACCGCTTCTTTCGAGGTGTCAGCCTAATCGGAACACTGGGAGTGCCGGAAAATACGGAGGCAAAAGACCGTTCTTATGTCATTTTTGCGGACATTGAGGATAAGTAAAAAAGCCCTGAAGCCATACGACCTCAGGACTTTGGTCCGAGTGACTGGATTTGAACCAGCGGCCTCTTGAACCCCATTCAAGCGCGC
>CAZBYU010000240.1:0-2547 GCA_964496235.1 uncultured Oscillospiraceae bacterium
GCTCCTCCATGAGTGCGTGCACGCCCAGCATGCCCTTGCAGGCGATGTTGTCGTTCATAAGCACCATGTCGCAGTTGAAGTTCTTTGCCCATTCCCAAACGGCGTTGACATTCTCCCATCCGCCGACAGCGTGGTGGCGCATGCAGGCGCGTTGCGTCATGGCGGTCAAATCGTCCATTGCCTTGTCGGGGTCGTTGGTGTCTATCATGTTGTAGCCCATGGTAGAGTCCATGTTCAGCACTATCGTGATGCCCCAGCAGTTCTGCGCCCAGGTCGGGAAGTCGGTGTAGTACACCGCGCTCGGTCCCCACAGGAAGGCGCGGTGGCGGGTCTTGCCACCGAAGGGGAGGTACTTGTCCTCATACGCCTTGCGTATGAGCTTGATGACCTTTCGGTCGACCTTGTTGAAGTACGGATCCTGTCCGTTGACGCTCTGCCACTCGTAAAGCTTATAGAGCGACTCTGCAATACCGGACAGCGGAGAGTACGGGGTCTTGAAATAATCCCACTTTTCAAGCTCGATGGTGTTCTGCTCGTTGAACAGCTCGGCATACTTGAACAGCTCGTTCCAGTCGTACTTCACGCCGTACTGCTCTTCCGTGAATGCTATCATCTCTTCAAGCACCGCGCGGGAATACGGCAGAGCCTCGGGTTCGGTGTGCTGCATTGCCAGCGTGACGGCATAGTCCGGCAACGCCACGCGGCGACGCTGGAACATGCTGGTGGCCTCGGAGGCATTGCAGGGCATGTTGGTGGTGAGAAACGCCTTGCCGAGTATGGGGAAGGCATCGTCAAGTGCGACACCGGTCTCCGCGGCACAGCGGGAGCATACGTCCGCCGGCAGACCGAAGGACTCCGCCACGTCGATGTAGTAAGGCTCGATGTGCTGGTCGATGTCGCAGATTATGAACTCGGGCAGAGTCTGCAGAGGCACAGGGTAGAGGTCCTTGAAGCCCATCATAATAAGCGCGGGGATAACCTCGTCCATGGGAACAATGATGTCGCTGTCCTTGCCGCCGCCGAGACGCTTGTCGTTTTTGAGGATGTATGCAATACGCTTGGTGAGGTTTTGGACTATTGCATGCATGTGCATGTGTGCAATGCGAAGCTCGGTTCCGCGATAGCCCTCAAAGAGGCGGTCGATGAACATGAACGTACCCAGGTACGAACCCATCCAGCGGTACTCCCAAAAGCCCTTCAGGCACGGCAGGGGTGCGCTTGCCACCATCTGCGCCATGCTCACAAGGTTGTTGAGCCACTGGGTGTAATCGTAAAACGTGTCCTTCACGCCGCGCCATTCACGCCACTTGGCAACGCCGGTCTTGTCGTAGTAACGGTCTCTCTGACCGCCAACACCGTGTTCTGCCTGCCACAAGGGGTTGAAGCGTTCAAGCTTTTTGTCAATGGAAGCGATAAGCTGGTCTGTAATCTTCATCTTACTTCCCTCCCTGAATGTTCTTTATCTCCAGAGCCTCGATGAAGGCCTGGAAACGAGTACGCAACTGGCCGACTGCGCCGAGTGCGTATTCCTTTTCTATCGTGCAGCAGGGGATATTAAGCTCATTGGTGAAGATATGTGCGGCGAGAACCTTTTCATAGCTCCAGAACTCGCAGAACTTCATGTTCTCGTAGATAACGCCGTCGGCGTTGTATTCCTTGATTATGCGCTGGACCTCGCTGTGACGCTGGTCTATCTTCATGCCGTCCATGAAGCGCACACACTGGTTCCAGTGCAGATAGTGCCGGCAGATCGCGTCGAACGCGCTCTCCCCGTCAAGTATCTCTATCTCCTCGCGGCTGGGCAGAGAGCCGAAGCAATATCTGTCCGCAACCACCATTGCGCCGCAAGTCTCGATAAGCTTTGTAAACTCGGGGTCGTCGATCTCGGAGCCGACAAGAGCCACTCTCGCACGGAACGGGAAAACGTCCTCCGGCTCGCGCGTTTTGATCTCTTCAAGCGTCTCTTCAAGATAGGGCTTGATGAGGTAGTGTGGGCAAACCTGGCTGACAAGCTGGATAACGTGGAACTCATAGCCGGTCACGGGCGGGTTCGGCAACTTTCTGTAGTCACCGATGGCGGTGATGATGCGGCTTATCTCGTTGTGATCCTCAACGGCGGCACGCATTGCCTCCTCGGATACGTCTATTCCACGCTCGGCGAGCTTGTCGACGATCTTGACCTTCAGCTCAACCTTGTAATAGTCGAGGTTGGTCTTGTCGCCCTTCATAGGCGGGTCGATAATGGTGGAGAAGAACTTGTCGTTCTTGACCGGGTGGATAAGGTCAAAATGCTCTTCCATGCGTTCCATCGCCGCACAGCTTTCCGAGCCGAAGACAGCCTCGAGATAGTTGTAGCCGCCTTCTATGGCGCGTTCGAGAATAGAGCGGACATAGGGGCAGGTGCGGGTGGTCATGTAGTAGTTTGCCACATCCGTGGAAGTGCATCGCGGTGCGCGAAGGCGCGTTGAAAAGCAACCGGGCAGGTTCAGCAACGCCTCGGGTATGTAGTAGCAGTTATAACCCAGCGCGTGCTTGCCCTCCTCCACG
>CAZBYU010000241.1:0-2529 GCA_964496235.1 uncultured Oscillospiraceae bacterium
TCGATCCTTTCTTTTGTCGAAATAGTCCGGCGGCAGAGGCTCAACTCCCGCCGAAGAAGCTTAAAAGACTTTTATAATCAGCCAAACGTTAGAATAACACAAACGCGCACCAATAATCAAGAGGTTTTGTGAATAAATATCGGGTTTTTTTCGCGCATTTTCGGTCAATCCGCTGTACGGAATCACAAATCGCTAATTTTTTCACAGAGTAAGGCGAATTGTGACATTGAAAGTGCCTCTCCGCGCACACGCACGTCAAGCCCGCATTCGGCGATACACCGCTCCGCCGCGGTCTTATCAAGCCCCATGCCCGATGCAAGAGCGTTGACAAGCGTTTTTCTCCGCTGATTAAACGCCGAACGCACTATTTTGAACAGCAGTGCCTCGTCTCGCACGGCATAGGGTGCGCTCTCGCGCCGTGTCAGGCGAATGACGGAACTTGTCACCTTCGGCTGTGGGATAAAACAGCTCGGCGGCACATCGAACAGAAGCTCGGTGTGCATATGCCACTGCACGAATATGCTGAATGCGCCGTAATCGGCAGTGTTCGGCGTGGCGCAGATGCGCCGGGCGACCTCGCGCTGTATCATCACCGTGATGCATTCAAACTCGCCGCTCTCTATAAGCCTTGTCAGCACCGGGGTCGTGACGTTATATGGGAGGTTAGCACACACAACAGATCGGTGCGGGGCAAAGTGTGTTTTAACAAGCTCGTGAATATCCTGCTTCAATACATCGCCGAATATTACCTCGACGTTGCCGCAGTCGGCAAGAGTTTCGGTCAAGACCGGGCGCAGAGCATTATCAAGCTCCACCGCCACGACCTTTCCCGCGCGTTCACTCAGCTCACGCGTGAGACAGCCCACGCCCGGACCTATCTCCAGAACACCCACGTCTTCTCCGAGACAGGCGGAGTCCGCGATGTCACGCGGCACCCACGCCGCCGTGAGGAAGTTTTGACCGAGCGATTTTGAAAAGCGAAAGCCATGACGTGACAGCAGGTCGCGAATGTCGTTTATATCCGTTAAGCTCATGCTCATTTCAGCTTCTTATACCTCAGCCACTGTCCGGCTATGCACATAACTATAAGCACCAGACCGCAGACCTTGGTAATCGTATCCGCCGTGCTGTACGCAAACAGCACCACAAGTGCCAGCAGGGCAACCACCGTCCAGATGATCGCGGCAATAAGATAGTATCTCGGGCTTTTTCCGTTGTTCATATTCTCCTCCTATTTGTTCTTCAACAGCTTTTCGTATGCTTGACGTGCGCTGTCGTGTCCGACCTCGCATTGTATACGCACGTTGCCGCGATAGCGGAAGCCTGTGTCACGCAAAAGGCGTTGCATGGATTTATTTTTTCTGTGTGTGTCACAGCGGATATATTTAAGCCCATACTCTCGTGCCTGTGCCTCGACACATTTTATCATCGCCTCGGACATGCCGCTTCCGCGGTACTCTGCGGCAACGGCACTGCGGTGGAGTGTGCAGTAGGGTGCGTCTGCGCTCCACTTGCCGTCGCTTATCTCGTCATACGCCGCCTCCGGAACTTGCGTAAGCGTGAAAAACGCCGCCGTATCCTCGCCGTGTGTCACAACAAACAGCTCTCCGCGCGACATATCCGCCGCAAAGGTCTCTTCATTGGGGTATACCCCCTGCCACTGGTCAACACCGTGTTTTTTAAGGCTCTTTTTCGCCTCGGCGGTTATACGCATTATCTCCGCCATATCCTCCGGCACGGCACGGCGATGCGCCACAGGCTCGCTCAGGCGTTTGCGCCCCTCGTCGCGTTTAAGCTCACGCAAAAGCTCCATATCGCCCTTGTCGGTAAGCTTCAGGCGTTCAAACATGTCCGGGCGTTTGTCGCGTGTGCGTTCAAGCTGTTTTTTGCGCCGCCATTTTTCGACCTTGGCATGGTCACCGTTTATCAGCACCTCCGGCACACGCCGCCCCTCCCAGACCTCCGGGCGCGTATACTGCGGGTATTCCAAAAGACCGTCCCAATGGCTCTCGCCGGTATAGCATTCCTCGTCGGCAAGCACACCCGGCACCATGCGGCACACCGAATCCGCCACTGCCATTGCGGCAATCTCCCCGCCGGTGAGGACGAAGTCACCCAGAGAAAGCTCCTCATCCACACACTGCTCTATAAACCGCTCGTCTATCCCCTCGTAGTGTCCGCAGACAAGCACAAGGTGGTCATAGTCGTTTTTCAGGCGTTTCGCCTCGGTCTGGTTGTAGGGCTTACCCTGCGGAGACATATATATCACCCGCGTCTGCCGCTCGCCCGCCGTGGACATGATATGCTCCAAGCAGCTTTTGAGCGGTTGCGCCATCATCACACAGCCATAGCCCCCGCCGTAGGGGTAATCGTCCACCTGACACTGCTTATTCTCCGTAAAGTCACGGATCTGGACGCAGTTTATCTCCACAATGCCCTTTTTCGCCGCGCGTCCTATTATGCTCTCGTGCAATACGGCGTTGACCGTGTCGGGGAAAAGGGTCATTATATCTATTCTCATATTGTCCG
>CAZBYU010000242.1:0-2499 GCA_964496235.1 uncultured Oscillospiraceae bacterium
TATAACCGTTCTTGAGGTTAACGCCGACTTCGGAAGCGGCCTCCATCTTGAACTTCTCCATAGCGTCACGAGCCGCAGGGTTTACAAGATGATTGCTGGAATTGGTAGACATAGTTTGCATCTCCTTTTTCTCTATTGGGTTTCTCGCCCGAAACATATCTTTTGCATAAGCAAGCGAGATATACGGGAATGAGAAATGCAAATTTTACAAGTCGAGTCATATAGTTTTAGTGCATAAACATTTCAATATTGGCGTACTGTAAAATTGTTTGTCATTTACTTGTTATTTATACTATTCAGATTATTTGTATAGTACGAAACTTATCACCCCACTTCATTTACAAGTAGATTTATTCTTGATTATGTGGTAGAATCACAGTGAACCACAGGGAGAAAGAGGCGGGATGGCACATAATGCACACGGCACACAAAACAAGGCTTGCTATATACTCCGTACTCACGATTGTGTGTATGGTTGCCATATTTGCCTTTTCTTCGCAAAACGCAGAACTTTCCCAGGAGCTGAGTGACGGGCTTCTTGCAAAGCTAAAAGCGTTTATCGCGCTCTTGCCGTCGCTCTCCGGGCAAGGCGCAAAGCATGATATCAGAAAATACGCGCATATATTTGAGTTTTGCATGCTCGGCATCAGCAGTTCACTGCTGATGGCTGAACTCAGCTTTGATATAAATCGCAGGTGGTTCAGATCACTTCCGACATCGCTTCTTACGTCATGGCTGTTTTGCGTGTTTTACGCATGTACCGATGAGCTTCATCAGTTTTTCGTTCCCGGGCGTTCCGCGCAGATAAGTGACGTGGGTGTCGATTCTGCCGGTGCGTTTATCGGATGTATTCTTGTTTTGATCATTTGTTTAGTGACGGCAAAAGCAAAGGGGAGAGGTAATAATGAGTAAGCATTATGTGCAAAAAGAGCCGAAACATCGGCATATGAAGCCGGAGACTCCTAAGAGAGCCGCGCGTCCCGCCTCGTCTCCGACGCTTATGCACGGACCGGCTGAGCTGGGGCTTACAAAATGGAGCATAATACATACGGCGGCGGCTTTTGTGCTGTTTCTTGCGGCGTGTATTATGCGTCTTGAAGGCTGGCTTGTGCTTGCCGTGTTTGCCGTGCCGCTTCTCGTTGCAACATATGCCGTTCTTATGCGAGCTGTCGAGCAACTTGCGGCGGGCAACTATCTTGATGACAGTATTCCCGCGATAATTGCCGCCGTGGCTGTTTTCGCGGCGGGTGACTATCGCGGTGGTGCGGCGGTTATGCTTTTATACCGTGCGTCCAAGCTCATGGAAGCACTGTGCCAAAACCTCGGACGCAAAATGAGTGACGATATGAGGTTAAGCTTGCCCGATGAGGTTTTGATAGAAAACGAGCGTGGACTTTTGGAAAAAGTCGAGGTCGAAAAAGTTACGGTCGGAGACATTATGGTCGTTGCTGAGGGCGATATAATTGCACTGGACGGTGTTGTTGTAAAGGGCTTGAGTGCGCTGGATCCGTCTCCGCTCACAGACTCAATGGAGAGCTATACCGTTACGCGCGGAAGCCGCGTGTTTTCCGGCTGTGTCAATATTGATGCGCCGTTACGTGTGAAAGTAATCCGTACCTACGACAAATCTTTTGCGTGGCGTGTATGCGAGATTTCCGAAGAAGTCGGGCGTTATAAATCGGGATACGAAAAACGCATGGAGAAATTTGCCGGGATATACACTCCCTTTCTCTCGGCGGCGGCCCTCCTGCTTGGCGTTTTGCCGCCCATATTTACCGGGACGTGGAGCCAATGGATAGTCAGAGCCGGTGTGCTTTTGGCGTTGGGCAATACGGCTGTGCTTTCTGCCGTGTCGGCTCTGTGCTTTACGGGGTGTATATGCGTTGCATCATCTAGGGGAGTTATAATAAAGGGTACTCGTTTTGTTGAGGCACTTGCCCGTATAAAAACCATGGTTTTCAACAAAACCGGTACGATAACCGAAGGGCGTTGCACCGTGGTCGACGTTGAGCCTGTGGGAATGACGGACTATGACCTTTTGCTTACGGCGGCTCGTGCCGAGCAGTATTCTTCGCACCCCGTTGCACGTGCAATATGCGCCGCCTGTGGCAGCTTCGAGCGCGACCCACGTGAAAAGGTGAAAACGGAGTTTATACCGGGGCGTGGAATAAGTGCGGTAGTACGCGGGAGTCATGTCTATGTCGGCAATGCGGCACTGCTGGAGGAACACGGTATACACTGCGAAGTGCCTCGGCGCGGCGGCTCGGCGATTCACGTCGCATCTAACGGCAAATACTGCGGTTATTTCATTATTTCTGATAAAGTCCGCGAAGGCGCGTTTGACGCACTGGAGGAGCTTAGAGTTCTTGGCGTTAAAAACACAGTCCTTTTGACTGGTGACGTGCGCTCTATTGCGCGTCCGATAGCTTCATCACTTAATTTCGACATGGTCAAGCCTGTCGAAATTAAGTGATGAAGCTATCGGACGCGCAATAGAGC
>CAZBYU010000243.1:0-2473 GCA_964496235.1 uncultured Oscillospiraceae bacterium
ATCCTCAACGCCCGCAAGCACACCAAGCTCACCCTCGACAGTGACACCGCGAGCATGTGCAAGCTTGACGACCTCGCGAGTAAGCTCCACATTCTCGTCAAAGGAGAGAGAAGAGCCGTCAATCATGACACTGGTATAGCCGCCGTCCATGGCGCGACGCAGGATTCGACCGTCTTGCCGTGGTCGAGGTGGAGCGCGACGGGGATCGGGCTGTCGGCGGCGTACTTCATGACGGCCTTTGCGATGTTGTTCGCACCGATCTTTTTATCTTCCAAGGTTCCGTTGACAAAATCCGTGCGTCCGCCCATGAAGGCGTTGGCAAGATCCGCGCCTTGAATGATGGCGGCGGAACGGAACATTTCGTGAACCTCAATGACGGCTTTAGCCTGTGCAACGGCGTTGACGTTGAACGCACCGTAGGCATAGCCGTGCTTCTCGGTGGATTCGAGTATGGGACGCATTGGAACTAAAGGCATAAGTGTATCTCCTATCTTTTATTATCTGATTACGAAAGCATAAGCTCGGGCTGTTCAAGATATTCCTTAATGGCTTTGAGCAGCTTTCCGGCGGAAGCACCGTCAAAGGCGGCATGGTCGAAGCTGAGGGATATTGTCATCTGCTCGCGGATACATATCTCATCATTGCACACGGCAGGTACCTTCTTCATGCAACCGACACCGAGGATGAAGCACTCGGGAGAGTTGATTATCGGGTCAAAATGCTCCACGCCGAACATGCCGAGATTTGTGACGGTGAACGTGCCGCCCTGTATGTCGGCAGAGGTGTGACTGCCCTGCTTGACCTTATCGGCAAGCGCGGAAAATTCCTCTGCGAGGGTGAAAAGCCCCTTGAGGTTCACATCGTGGAGTACGGGAACGACAAGCCCCTTCTCGGTGTCAACCGCAACGCCGATATTGATATGCTTTTTGATGAGCAGTCCGCCATCTATGGTAACGGCGTTCATCTGCGGGTAATCCTCCAGCGCACGGGCACAGGCCTTTGCGATTATCTCGTTATAAGAAAGCTTATGGCGTTCTTTCAAAGTCTTTCTGAGAGAAACGAGCTTTGTGCAGTCGACCGGGGCGTTCAGGCACACACGCGGCTTTTGCGCGGCACTTTCCGTCATATGCGCGGCAATGGTCTTACGCATACGCGAATACGGCACGAACTCGTCTTCCTCAGTCTGTGCGGGAGAAGGCGCATTCTTTTGTTGCTTCTGCTGTTCGATAAACGCAAGGACATCGTTTTTGACTATGCGCTTGCCGTCAGCGGGAACAGGTATGCTGTCTATGGCAATGCCGTTTTGCTTTGCAATGTTTTTTGCTAAAGGCGAGATCCTTACTCTATCCTTGGGCAGACCCTCTGTAGCGGTGGAAACAGAGCCGGGCGCGGCGGGTACGGCGGGTGCATTTACCGGGGCGGAAGTCTGTTCGGTCGGGGCGGCATCGCCCTCGGCAACGTAAACATCGCCCTCGTCACCGAGAACGGCTATTTTGCTCTGGCAGTCGACAGTGTCTCCGCACTGTGCCAAAAGAGCCAGCACCTTGCCGGATTCCGTGGCGAATATATCCTGAACCGCCTTATCGGTCTCCGCGCGGACGACCATCTGCTCCTTTTGCACCATGTCACCGGGCTTTACAAGCCACTCGACAATAGTGCCGTCGACCATATTCATGCCGATTTTAGGCAGAACCAAGTATCTTATCATCGCACACTCTCCTTACCTGTCCGATAAAAGCTTATAGACGGCTTGCTTTACGTTCTCCTTATCCGGCAAGACCACGTTTTCAAGTGCCTCATTATACGGCACGGGAACATTCAGCGCACCGACACGCAGTGGAGGCGCGTCCAAAAGGTCAAAGGCACGTTCGTTAAGCTCGGCGATTATATCACTGCCGAGACCGCCGCGCTTTGCCGCCTCGTGGACAACGGCAATTCTGCCGGTTTTGGCAAGAGAGGCAATGATCGTGTCGTAGTCAAGGGGGAGAAGCGTGCGAAGGTCGATGACCTCACAGCCGATGCCCTCTTCTTTAAGCTCATCGGCGGCATCGAGACACGCCTTCACCATGGAAGAGTAGGTCACTAGGGTGACGCTGTTACCCTCGCGGACAACGCGGGCCTTGCCGATTGGAATGATATGCTCCGCATCTTCGTCCACCTCTCCCTTTACACCGTAGGTGCGCTTGTTTTCAAAAAAGAGGACAGGGTTATTATC
This sequence comes from uncultured Oscillospiraceae bacterium, assembly GCA_964496235.1. Lineage (GTDB taxonomy): Bacteria > Bacillota > Clostridia > Oscillospirales > Oscillospiraceae > Limivicinus. The sequence continues at coordinate 2,216 of CAZBYU010000243.1, forward strand.
CCGTATTGCCGCTTTGAGAAGCCCCTTGCAATCCTCGGGGAAATACGGCGCAACTATTTTAAGACCCGGAATGTGATTGAACCAGGCTTCCAAGGACTGGCTATGCTGCGCCGCCTGTCCTCCACCTGCGCCCATGGGAACACGGATCACGAGAGGCATTTCTACCTTGCCTCCGAACATATAACGCATCTTCGCCGCCATGTTCACTATCTGATCCGAAGCGAGTGTGACCCAGTCGCAGAACATTATTTCGACAAT
>CAZBYU010000244.1:0-2470 GCA_964496235.1 uncultured Oscillospiraceae bacterium
GTATGCGGGGCTCGCATACGCACGGAAAAGAAGTTGTCGAGATTCAAAAGAACCTCGGGCATGTGATAGCAGGTGTAGCCCACGGCGTGTTTGCCGGCTTCAACAGCCTCCCGCACAAGCGGGTTTGCAGCCTCGTCCAAAAGCCGCTCGAAGTAGATCAAATGCTTTAAGTCTCTCATCTTACGCCTCCCATGGTCGCGCACGCGACCCGATTTCTCCGTCGTAGCCGACACGGTGGGAAACCCGCCGCCTCCGGCTTATGCTTCGATTATATCCGACGGCACGAGTGCGCGTCAAGCAATTCCTGTTGATTTTTTGACAAGGAAAAGAAAATTTTGTCATGAATCCGCGCGAGAAATACGGAAAGCCGCCGAAAGAAGTCGGGAGAGGCGTGACATGCGGCCGCGAGATGATGAGGGAGCGGGAAAAAGACCGGAGAGTGAGGAGAGAGCGAGAAAGTGTGCGAGTGCGGAGCGAGGAGATATCAGCCGTTCAGCACGTCAAGAACCTCAGCCGTCGAGAGTGCGAGGGAATGGGCAAGCTCGGCATCGGGTGATGTGACGGAGACGCGTAGTGCGTTCGTGTCGGACATGGGGGCTATGTGCAGACGGTAGCCGGCGCGGGAGAGGGTAAGCCCATCGGAGTAATCCGCGCCGTAATCCAGCAATGCCTCAGACAGCGTCCGCATGACGGCGGCGCGGTCTCGACAGGGACAAATAAGCTCTCCGCCGTCATCGTACTGCTCAATGTGCGGTAATGGACGGGCAGTATAGGAGGGTTCTGCCGGCGGCGTGGTTATCGCGGCGGAAAACGCCGCTCCGGGTGTGATATGAAGCCGTGCTTCAAGCGCGTCGATACACGCGCGGTAATAGCTCAACGGACTGCCGATATCGCGCCAATAGCCCGGCACTTCAATGCCGCACAGCTTCTCGCCGCGCTTCAACAGCCGGGGGAACAGCTCTCGGGCAAAATCACAGGCTGTGTCGTCGGGGACATAGTCCATCGCACGTGGCGATATGGCGTATATCCCCGTGCTGACAAGGTCGGTCACCACACGCTCCCACGTCGGCTTTTCCACGAACCCGCGTATTTGCCTGTCACTGTCTGTCACGACGAGACCGTATGACAGCGGGTCGGAGCTGGGGTATAGCGCGAGTGTGGCGAGTGCGTCCAGCTCACGGTGTGCCTGCATTAAGGCGGCGAGGTCAAAATCACACGCCGCGTCCGCGCTTATCACGAGGAAATCCTCGTCACCGTAGAAGTCCGCGCAGTTTTTCACGCCGCCTGCCGTGCCTAGGGCGTTGTCCTCAACGCGGCAGACTATTTCAACGCCGAGTGCATCACCGTCGGGCAAGCGGCGCACTATCTCCTCTGCGCGGTAGCGCAGAGAGATGCATATCTCGTCAAAGCCGTGCTTTTTCAAAAGAAGTATCACATGCTCAAGCATTGACCGACCCAAAAGCGGCACGAGCGGCTTCGGCGCACCGCCGGTCACGGCGCGAAGCCGCGTTCCCTCGCCGCCTGCCATTATCACTGCTTTCATTGCCGTCCCTCCGATGATACTTTATGATATTATTATCTTATGGAGCGGTAAAATTATTTGTTGTAAACATCGGCCATATTTGGTATAATGTTATAATAAGCGGATGTCAGCTGAACCCAAGCCGGTTTTGCCGTGCCGGGTTTCGCTCATACGTCGTTAAAGCCTTCGGAAATACATAGAGCATTCCCTGTGGGCTTTGCCTAGTCCGGGCGAAACCCAACTACGGCAAAACTGCAAGCATCTGTCGACCATGACCGACAGGAGGCAGGAGTTCAACTCACGCCTGCTTGCTGAAAGAATCGCTTTTGAACCGGGGCGGGCTTATGCTCCGTCCGTTGAAAATATTACTGTTCCGAACTACCGGGAGGTGCAGGTGTGAACAAAAATCTGAAACGGCTGTCCGAGCCGGGTGCAAGGCTGTATCTGATAGTCCTTGTGCTGTTTGCGGCGGCGGCTCTGTTTTTCCGGCTGTATGAGCTGGCGGCGGCAGAGGCGGGTGTAATACTGCTTTTGCTTGTTTACGGCTTTTTTGCCCGCCGACGCAGAGAAAAGCAGCTTGCTGCGTATATCGAATCCATAACCTATGACACGGAGAACGCCAAAAACAGCACCCTGATGAATTTCCCGTTGCCAATTGCGGTATTCCGTGTGGACGATTCGCGCATCATCTGGGGCAACGAGATGTTTTTCAACATGTGCGGTGCTACCGGCGCGAGGCTGGACGCGCGTATTGCGGACATGGTGCCGGAGTTTACTGGGAAATGGCTTCTCGAAGGGAAAACTCAGTATCCGGAGCTTTTGACCGTCGGCGAGAGGAAGTATGTCCTGCACGGCAACATCATACACTCCGACACGGATAACGTGAGCGCGAATTCCCTCATGGGTATAACATATTGGGTGGACGTGACCGAATATGACAATATCCGC
>CAZBYU010000245.1:0-2414 GCA_964496235.1 uncultured Oscillospiraceae bacterium
AGTTTTTTCTGAAATTTTTTATTATTTTTTACCGTTTTGTAATTTATCTATATATAGACGAGCTGTCAACCCAACTCCTCAAGATATAGGAGGGTGCCAAAAGTCGCTTGTCCGACTTCTCTTTCCACACATATATAACGTTTGAAAAACGAAAAAGTTTCATTTTTTATAGAAAAAAGTATTTACGCTAGAATGCTTCCACGGTTTGTCGAAGTAACACGGAAACATTCCGCATGGTACACCTTTACTATTACTGTATAAATCTAAGCTTATAGATACACGCATAGATACACGCAACTCTTACCGAGTTCTAACGTTTACATAATATCACCGCGAGGCTCAAAATGCAACAGAAAAAGCGCGTAGAGGAATCGGGAAATACAACAATATGTTCTTATGCTATTGCGGTTTCACATTTGGTTATTTTATTTCACGTCAAAAATTCGTATCAATGTCAATTTTGCCTGAAAACCGAAACAAATATTAGAATGCCGAAAATATGACATTGTTTTTTCGACTTTTGTGTCATTTTTGAGAAAACGCTTTTATGCATTTCGACCATAAAGGTCTTTATGTTTGTTAATAATTCAGCGTTTTGCATGAACTTGTGAGTTTTGCCTAAAATCCCAAGTGTTTTCCCTTGCCAAAACTAGATTTCTAGGTTAATATGCACATACTAGCTTCGGCTTAATACATTTCAAGGAGAAAGAAAAATGGGTTTTTTGACATGGTTTACTCCCGTGGCGGCAATGTTGGCATTGCTGTTTGCTGCATATAAGGCACATTATGTACATAAGGCCGACCCCGGCAATGAGCGCATGCAGGAAATAGCAAGCGCGATCGCCGAGGGTGCGGATGCGTTTTTGAAGTCCGAATACAAGATTCTGGCTATATTCATCGTGGTGCTGTTCGCGCTGATTGCGATTTTCATTGATGTCGGCACGGCGGTATGCTTTGTTCTCGGTGCGCTCTGCTCAATTCTCGCCGGATTCTTCGGTATGCGCGTTGCTACCAAGGCGAATGTACGCACCGCAAACGCCGCGATGCAACACGGCATGAACCGCGCTCTGTCCATCGCGTTCTCGGGCGGCTCGGTCATGGGCATGTGCGTTGTGGGTCTCGGTCTTTTGGGGTGCAGTCTCATATACATAATCACAGGCAACTATAACATTCTCTTCGGCTTCTCTCTGGGTGCCTCCTCTATCGCGCTGTTTGCGCGTGTCGGCGGCGGCATTTACACAAAGGCCGCCGATGTAGGAGCGGATCTCGTCGGCAAGGTAGAGGCCGGTATCCCCGAGGACGACCCTCGCAACCCCGCTGTCATTGCCGACAACGTGGGCGACAACGTGGGTGATGTCGCCGGTATGGGTGCGGATCTGTTCGAGTCCTACGTTGGTGCGCTTGTGTCCGCGCTGACACTGGGTGTAACAGCCCGCGGCGCACTGTTTACCGGGGCGGGTGCGCTCTACCCGCTCGTCATAGCCGCAGTCGGCATTATCGCGTCTATAATCGCAACCTTCTTTGTGCGCGGCAAGGACAACTCCAATCCGCACAAGGCGTTGAAAATGGGATCTTATGTTTCGGCGGGTATAGTAGCCGTCGCATCCGTTTTCCTCAGTAAGCTTTTCTTCGGTCGTCTCTACTGCTCCGCCGCCATAATCGCGGGCATCGTCGTCGGTCTTGTTATCGGCATAGTGACAGAGGTTTATACCTCCGAGGATTATAAATCCGTCAAGCGCATTGCGGATCAGTCCGAAACGGGTTCAGCCACCACCATCATAAGCGGCGTTGCCGTCGGCATGATGAGTACGTGGGTGCCTATTCTTCTCATCTGCCTCGGTATTTATATCTCCTACTCCGTTACCAATGACCTATATGGCATCGCGCTTGCCGCAGTGGGCATGCTGTGTACCACCGGCATAACCGTAGCGGTCGACGCATACGGTCCTATCGCCGACAACTCCGGCGGCATCGCCGAGATGAGCGGTCTTGACCCGCGGGTGCGCGAAATCACCGATAAGCTTGACGCTGTCGGAAACACCACCGCCGCAATGGGCAAGGGCTTTGCCATCGGCTCTGCCGCGCTCACCGCTCTGGCTCTCTTCGTCTCCTACGCGACCGAGGTTCAACTTGCAACGCTTGATCTGCTCGACCCCTACGTTGTTATCGGCTTGCTCATCGGCGGCATGCTTCCGTTTGCGTTTTCCGCAATGACTATGGACTCCGTGTCCAAGGCGGCATACAAGATGATTGAAGAAGTTCGCCGTCAGTTCCACGAGATTCCCGGCATACTGGAAGGCAAGGCTCGTCCGGATTACAGCTCCTGCGTCTCCATCTCGACTCGTGCGGCACTGCACGAGATGATAGTTCCCGGCATTATGGCAGTCGCGGCTCCTCTCGCAGTCGGCATACTC
>CAZBYU010000246.1:0-2400 GCA_964496235.1 uncultured Oscillospiraceae bacterium
CTGCAAGCGCGTCCACACTGAGTTCGCTTGCAAGCTTTTCGTTTATATACGACAGTGTGCTTTCTATCTTGGGGTCGAGCTTTTTCGCTCGATGCTCCGGCGCGGCGGCGGAAATGCGGTTTATGTGGATAATAAGTTGCATCATAAGCGTGTCGCGCATTGCCTGTGCGCCGGACTCGATGTCCGTCAAGCTCTCCTCATAGCCGTTTGCCGCGGCGGAAATAAGCTCACGCTGTCGCGCCGTCGGGGTCAAAAGGTGCTGTCTGCCCTTTTCGGCGCGGTCAAAGCACTCGGCAAGGTGCGCCTCCGGCAACACCCGGTCGAAATACTTGCGGTCAAGATAAATTATAATGCGCTCATAGGGTGCTGATTTATCAATAACGGCCTTGTGAATGGTGTGATGCGGCACGAGCAAAACGTCCCACGGAGAAAGGGTGTACACCGTGTCCTCCACGGCGTAATCCACGCTCCCGGAGATGAGCAAAACCACCTTGTCGAACTCGTGAAAGTGGAAATCTCTCTCCTGCCCGGCTGTATCGCGCAGGTGGAAATAGTGATAGTTTTCCTCCAGATACCCCTCGCGGGCAAAGGTGTTTTCCTTATTCACGTTCCACGCTCAACTCCTTTCGCACCACATCGCATCACGCCTTCCCGCAAAGCACCCGACAACCTCGCAAAAAAATCGGCAAAATACCCGCCGAGTGCAGCCGGCTCATTCGGCACTTTCTCAACGGAGGAAGCCGTTTACTATCTGCTCCTCCGCCTCGCTCTCGGTGAGACCGAGCGTCATCAGCTTTATTATCTGGTCTCCGGCGATCTTGCCTATTGCGGCCTCGTGGATAAGCGCGGCATCAATGTTGTTCGCCTCAAGCTCCGGCACGGCAATTACACGCGCCGCGTCCATTATTATGGCATCGCATTCGGTGTGACCGGTGCAGGCGGCGTTGCCGATGATGCGCGAGCAATAGTTCTGCGTACTCTCCTCACGCGCGACGGAGCGAGACACCACGTCCGCACTGCTCCCATCACCGTTGAGTTCAATGGTATAGTGGCTGTCGGCATGCTGTTTGCCGTGGGTCATCAGCCTTTCGTGTACCACAAGCCGCGCACCCTTTTCAAGCTTTGCGGTCGTGACGCGGTCAGTGGAGTCGACACCCTTTATCTGCACCATCTCCATCTCCACGGCACTGCCCTCGCCGATATTGACCTCGGTGGTGGGGTTCATGATGCGCTTGCCCGTCCCGTCACCCTCGCCGTAGTGCTTTTCAACGTACTTCACATGGGAATTCTTGCCGATGAAGAAGCGATGTACGCCGTCATGGTCAGAATCCTGCGTGCCGCAGTTGTTTATACCGCAACCGGCGACGATCAGCACATCACAGTCGTCACCGACGAAGAAATCGTTGTACACCACGTCCTTCAGCCCGCTCTCGCTGACGACAATGGGGATATGCAGGCTTTCGTTCTTCGTGCCGGGCTTGATGTGAATGTCTATGCCGGGCTTATCCGTTTTTGAGGTTATCTCGATGTTTGCGGTGGAGCTGCGCCCGGCGGACTCGCCGTTCGCGCGGATATTATACGCGCCCGTCGGCACGGAATGGAGATCCGCTATTTCCGCCAGTATACGCTTTTGTACATCAGTCAGCATCGTTGCGCCCTCCTTCCATTATCCTGTTGCAGGTGGCGGGGGAAGCCGTCTTCAAAAGCTCGGGCAAAATCTCGTCCTTGCGCCCCTGCTTTTTGACGCGTCCGTCCGCGATGATAACTATCTCGTCGGCAATATCCAGTATACGCTCCTGGTGGGAAATAATGAGTATAGAGCCGTGAGTGCGGCGGCGCATATTCTCAAACACCTGAATCAGGCTTTGGAAACTCCACAGGTCTATACCCGCCTCCGGCTCGTCAAACACCGCAAGCTTCGTCCCGCGGGCAAGAACAGTAGCGATCTCAATGCGTTTAAGCTCACCGCCGGAGAGGCTTGCGTTGACCTCGCGCTCGATATAATCACGCGCACAAAGCCCAACCGCGGCAAGGTAATCACACGCCTCGCCCACGCTCAACTCCTTTTTCGCCGCAAGGCGCAAAAGGTCTATGACGCGAATGCCCTTAAAGCGAACGGGCTGTTGCAAGGCAAAGCTTATGCCGAGGTTGGCGCGTTGAGTGATGCTGAGTGCCGTCACGTCCTCGCCGTCGAGCAGGACACGACCGGAGGTCGGCGTTTCAATGCCCATGATCAGCCGCGCGAGTGTGGACTTCCCTCCGCCGTTGGGACCTGTGATAACCACAAACTCGCCATCGGGTACGGTGAGGCTGACGTCTTTGATTATTTCCTTTTCGCCGTCCTGCGCCGCCACGTCAAAGCAGATATTTTTCAGTTCCAGCATGTCTATATGACCTTTC
>CAZBYU010000247.1:0-2396 GCA_964496235.1 uncultured Oscillospiraceae bacterium
GTATTTAAAACCCGAACAGGCACGGAAGCATGGGGAAACAACCACCACAGCATATTGGAATTTAAAGGAAAATACTATATGTTCTATCACACAATGGTATTGCAGGATCAGCTTTACTGCAAAAACACCTCCTGCAGTAAGCTTGACGCAGAATATCTCGGGTACCGCAGTAGTGCCGTTAACGAATTATCCGTTAATTCTGACGGCTCATTGGACATTGTCCGTCAGGACCTGAAGGGTGTTTCCCAAATCAAAAACTTTGATCCTTACCGGAAAACCTCCGGCACCGTATATACCAATTGCTCCGGCATGGAGGCCATCCATATGGATTATACGAAGGTCTTAAAGACAGATACGGAAAAACGTAACATATACCGTGCATTGGATTCTTATACAGAACTGTCTTACAAAAAGAATGATAACAACATGCCTGATACCCTCTTTGAAAGCGTTTTCAATGAAAGCACCGGCAAAACCACCAGAAAGGAGCTTTATTGGGGGTATCTGCGCACGGAGAATGGTGCACGTATGGAGGCAATCGCCAATCCGCAGCATTATCAATACAGCTGGAGCACTGTCAAAGGTGTCGATTTTGGCAGCACGGCACCAACCACACTAACGGCAGAATTTACCTTTGATGCAACACATTCCTCATCAGCCGGCTTCCGTGTTACCGCAGACAGTACAGACGGCACGCTCCTTGCCGAAAGCACAGTTACAGCCGGACAGGACGGCAAAGCCACTGTCAGTCTCCCGGTCACTGCCATAACCGGTGTGCATGATATTTATTTTTCATTTAACGGGGCAGTATACAGCTTTGACAGCTGGAAATTTGAAAAATAATCTCAACAACAGCATGCAGGATAACTTCACTATAAAGCTTCAAATGGTAAAAAACTGATTTCCGAAATGACTGCAAATTTGTGGAAAACAGAATTCTCTAAAGCGATTTCATATTGACAGAGCTATTTGTAAGAATTATCATAACCTCTAAAGGAGGAGACAAAAAATGATTTTAGATGAAAATTTTGTATTGAACACAGGATATCAGATTCCCCGAATTGCATTTGGTACAGACGGCACACTCCTTGCCGAAAGCACAGTTACAGCCGGACAGGACGGCAAAGCCACTGTCAGTCTCCCGGTCACTGCCATAACCGGTGTGCATGATATTTATTTTTCATTTAACGGGGCAGTATACAGCTTTGACAGCTGGAAATTTGAAAAATAATCTCAACAACAGCATGCAGGATAACTTCACTATAAAGCTTCAAATGGTAAAAAACTGATTTCCGAAATGACTGCAAATTTGTGGAAAACAGAATTCTCTAAAGCGATTTCATATTGACAGAGCTATTTGTAAGAATTATCATAACCTCTAAAGGAGGAGACAAAAAATGATTTTAGATGAAAATTTTGTATTGAACACAGGATATCAGATTCCCCGAATTGCATTTGGTACCTGGCAGATTGATAACGATACGGTTATCGATGCTGCAAAAACTGCTCTTTCATTGGGTTATCGCCATATTGATACCGCAGCTGCATACGAAAATGAAGCAGGGGTCGGAAAAGCCATTGCCGAGAGCGGTTTAGCCAGAGAAGAAATATTTATCACAACGAAAATACCTGCTGAGATAAAAAACTATGAAGCTGCAAAGGAGAGCATTCGTAATTCGCTCAAAAAGCTAAACACCTCTTACATTGATTTAATGCTGATTCATGCCCCGAAGCCGTGGGATGAAATGTTTAGCGACATCGACAAAACCTATTACGAAGAAAACCTCGCTGTATGGCGGGCAATGGAGGAGGCTGCAGAAGCCGGTCAGATTCGCTCTATCGGTGTTTCAAACTTTGGAATATCCGATATACGCAATATTACCGACCACTCCAAAATCAAGCCTGCCGCAAATCAGATTCAGGTTCATATCGGGCACACTCCGACCGATGTCATCTCCTATTGTCAGGAAAATGATATTACCGTCATGGCTTATTCTCCAAATGCCACCGGAAGACTGCTTGGACATCCGATTGCAACAGAAATTGCACAAAAATATCATGTATCTGTTCCGCAATTATCCATCCGCTATGATTACCAGCTTGGACTGATTCCTTTACCAAAAAGTACAAATCCTGCGCATATCGCGGAAAATAAGGATGTTGATTTTGTCATTTCCAAAGAGGACATGAAGCTTTTGTCACAGATTGCGGAAATGTAGAAAGAAACGGTATATACGTTAATTTGCGGTTACTGCCAAAAATCGGCACAGCGAAAGCTGCTGCCGATTTTTTGATTTAATGGGATGATGTCGGTGTCAGATAGCCCGTCTCCGATTTCTGCTTCGTCAATTTGCAGTCATTTTCAGCTTCTTGACAAAAGGTAGCCTCCTACATAT